>CAJBVC010000214.1 GCA_903958915.1 uncultured beta proteobacterium | reverse complement strand
GTCAAGTTGCTCAACAGCAAAGCGGCGGCACCGGGCGAGATGGCTGTTTTGGTGCGCGACCGGACAGAAGCGAGTGGTATTCGACAGGCTTTGGCACAACGAGGCGTACGTAGCGTCTACTTGTCGGAACGTGACAGTGTCATTGCAACTTTGGAAGCGTCGGATCTTTGGCGCGTGATGTGTGCTGTTGCCAACCCCCGCTCAACCCAGGGCGTTCGTGCGGCGTTGGCGGCGCGACTGTGGGGTTTGCCGTTTCCGCAGCTCGAAGCACTGATTCAGGATGAGGAGGCCTGGGATGCGTTGGTCGACCAGTTTCATGGCTGGCGGGCGGTTTGGCAAACCCAGGGTTTCTTGCCCATGCTGCACTGCGTGCTGCATGACCAATCCATCCCCAGCCGCATGCTCAATGCACAGGCATTGAACTCGGACGGCGAACGTCGCTTGTCGAACGTGATGCATCTGGGGGATTTGTTGCAAACCGCCAGTGTCGGCTTGCAAGGTGAGGCAGCCTTGATTCGCTACCTCGAGCAGCAATTGCAGAACCCCAAGGCCAGTGGCGACGCTGCGCAGATGCGCTTGGAAAGTGATGCCGATCTGGTGCAAGTGATCACGATCCACAAGTCCAAAGGATTGCAATACCCCTTGGTGTTTCTCCCCTTTGTTTCTGCCTTTAAATCTGAGAAGAAAGATAGCGCTTTGGAGGATGCAGAGAGGCTTGCAGAAGATGTTCGAATGCTCTACGTGGCACTGACCCGCGCAGAGCAAGCACTGTGGGTTGGACTGACTGAGGTGAAGGGCGATGTGGATGGGTCCCCACCGCAGCCCAAGAGTGCAGTTTCCAAGTTGTTGCAGCGTGTGGCGCCAGGAGATTTTGGGCAAAAACTTCAGACTTGGTCCGAATGCAAAGACATCGTGGTTGAGGCCGCGCCGAAACCGGATGCAACGCTATTCCACCCTGACGTAGATGTCAAAGAGTGGAAACCGGCGCTCCAACCGCAACGCAACATGGTGAGTCGGTGGTGGACCGCGAGCTTCAGTGCCCTCACACGGGATTTGGGTGCGCATGCTGCAGGTGCTTCCATGCTGGGAACGGACCGCGATGAACGCATCGATGATGCACAGATCGACAACAACGACAAAGTCATTGCCCCTATGGATGAGGGCAATCCCACTGCCGACGTCGTGCTGGCGTTCAACAACTTCCCGGCAGGCAGCATCTATGGAACCCTGCTGCATGACTTGCTGGAATGGCAGTTTGAACGCGGTTGGCCCATTGCGGCTGCATCCCCATCACTGGCGATGATCAGCGAGTGGGAAGCAATGTTGGGCAGAAAGACAAAGCGCCTGAAGCTCGATGAAGCGCAAAGCACGCTGCTGGGCGAGTGGATCAAGCAATTGGCGACAACCGCTCTAATAGTGCCCGGTGTAACAAAAGGCGAGAAGCCACTGTTCCTCAGTGAACTCCATAGCAACAGCGCCTGGGCTGAGATGGCGTTCACACTGCCCGTTCACAAGCTTGGCGCGAGTCGGGTGGACGCTCTGATTGGTCAACACGTCCTTGCAGGAAAGACTCGACTGCCTCTGAAGCCCTTGCAACTCGAAGGCATGCTTGTCGGGTTCATGGATCTGGTGCTCGAGCATGAAGGGAAGTACTTTGTGCTCGATTACAAGTCCAACCGTCTTCCCTCGTATGGGGTTGAGTCGTTGCAGCGTGCCATCCTCGCGCACCGCTATGACGTGCAATACACGCTGTATGTGCTGGCCCTGCATCGGTTGTTGAAGTCTCGAATAGCAGACTATGACTACGACCAGCACGTGGGCGGTGCCATCTATTGGTTTCTCAGAGGCATCGATCAGCCGGGAACAGGTGTGTTCGCTGACCGACCACCCAAGTCGTTGATAGAAGCGCTGGATCTCGCGTTCTCACAGAACGTCAACGCATTGGAGGTTGCAGCATGAAGCCCGTGGAAGCAAAGGCCCAAACGCCGCAGTTGCCTTTGACGGGATTGGACACGGCATTTGCCCAGTACCTTCAGGTGGCTCAGCCCAGTGGCGATCCGCGCCATGAAATGCTTGCAGCACTAACGAGCTATCAGTTTGGCCGCGGCCATGCTTGCCTGGACCTGGAGTTGTTGTCGCACATGGGTGCAGGTGCATTGGGCTGGGATCGCACGCTCGCGTCAGTGCTTGGTAGCGGTCTGGCGGAATCCGCCGCCTCGATGCCCTGGATAGCGGGGGAGGGAAGTCCTTTGGTCCTCGAGGGACAACGCCTGTATCTGCGCCGCAATTGGATTGCCGAACAGAGCATTCGCAGCGCCATCGCTGCAAGATTGCAGCAAAGCTGCGATGTCCCAGAGAACCTCGGTGAAATGCTGGATGCACTGTTTCCGAAGCAAGACTTGAACAATGGAGTAGATGGGCAGTCTGTAAGTTTGATCGACTGGCAAAAGGTGGCTTGCGCGCTTGCCGCGAGAAGCCGACTGACTCTGATAACGGGGGGGCCTGGCACTGGCAAGACCACGACGGTCGTGCGCTTGTTGGCGCTTTTGTGGACCAGTGCCAAGCGGGAGGGGCGTGCGTTGCGGGTTGCGTTGGCGGCTCCCACTGGAAAGGCCGCAGCACGCTTGGGCGAGTCCATCGCCACAGCAATGGATCAATTACCTCCCCAGATGCGTCCTGAGACCGTCGCCAAGGCGGTAACGCTGCACAAACTGTTGAAGATTCGACCGAACGAGGTCGACGCGGTATCCCCGGAACTGGCCGCTGACTTGGTGATTGTGGACGAGGCATCCATGATCGATCTGGAAATGATGGCACGCCTGTTGGCCGCTGTGCCGTTGGCAGCCAGTTTGATCTTGCTGGGGGACAAGGATCAGCTGGCATCCGTTGAGGCTGGGGCGGTGATGGCGCAGTTGTGCGAAGGCGCTGAGGCGGGGCAGTACACATCGCAGACGGTATCTTGGATTCAGTCGGTTACTAGCTGTGATCTGACTTCCTTTACGGACACTGGTGGGGACCTGGCGCAGCAAACGGCGATGTTGCGGTCTAGTCGACGCTTCAAGGACGACCGTGGTATCGGGTTGTGGGCTAAAGCCGTGAATGCGGGGGATGTTGCGGAAGTGAATCGACTGTGGCATGCAGCACCGGAGCACTCAGCCGAATCTGATGTCATCGTAGACAGATTGCATTGCACTACCCAGCGTGGTGCGAGCTTAGGCAACCTGGCCAAATCCGGCTGGCACGACTGGTTGGCACTGATGCGCCTGCTACAAGGCGAGCTATGCACTGACGCGCGTGCATTGATGGCGTTGAAGGACCTTGCCAAGTTCCAGGTCCTTTGCGCTGTCCGTGACGGTCCCTGGGGTGTCGAGTCACTCAATCAAAGTATCGCCGAATGGCTGGGCTTCCGGGACGATGGGTGGTATGCCGGGCGACCGGTCATGGTGACGCGCAATGACTACAACTTGGGGTTGATGAATGGCGATGTGGGGTTGTGCTTGCCGCACGCAAGCGGACTCAGAGTTGCGTTTCCTGATGGGCAGGGCGGCGTGCGTTGGGTACTTCCATCGCGCTTGGATGGTGTGGAGAGCGTGTTTGCAATGACCGTACACAAGTCACAGGGCTCAGAGTTCGACCATGTCTGTCTTGTGCTGCCAGAAAAAACCATTGCGGTATTGACCCGTGAACTGCTCTACACCGGCATTACCCGCAGCAAAACGCGTTTGACGCTCCTGGTACCTGATCAGGCCGTTCTGTGGCGTTCAGTGGAGTCCAAGGTGCTGCGCAGCGGGGGACTGCAACAGATTTCCATGAGTTGATTCTTTGGCAACACGACCCCCACTCTCGATATTCGTGGCTTGTCGGGCTTAGTCCTTGGCTTGCTTGGTTGCCAGAGAAACCTGATGTGCTGCGTCGACCGTCTTCAAATGTGGATTCACGCTTGATGTAGAGGCTGTGAGCATTGTGCTGGCAGGTGTCTGTGTGCTGGGATAGACAGGCGGTTTTGCGCATCGTTGCCAAGCAAAATACTTAACCGTAGTGCGTGATGTATGGCAACATTGGCTCGACGATGTTTGGCTGGTGTGCAGCCAGGCGGGTCGGTATACAAAAAGAGAGTGAGACTGTCGTGGAAAAACGTATTGAATCTGCTGCCATCATCGCCGCTGCCTTGCTGCGGCACCACCCCAACCCATCTACAGAAAAAATTATTGATCTGCTTGCCCAGGCGCTGGAAGCCATTGACGCCGCCGTCGGTCTGGAAAACCGGCGCAGCGCCAAACGTCAAGCAGATCTCAAGGTCAATACGATGGTCAAGCGGTAGCGGCCCACCGGCAAGTTTCAGTTGGCGCTGTGGCGCAAGAACTGCACCATTTCTAGTGACGGCGTAATATTGCGGGCTGCAAATCCAAACAGGGGAGTCTGTTGTGCGTAACGTCATCTTTGCCTTAGCGATTGTTTTGGGTATCCAGTCGGTGTCCCACGCGCAAATTGTTCGGGAACTTGTCGGTAAGTACCAGATGGAAGTGCAGGGCGGCGACACGCTGGAGCTGCGTGCAGATGGTTCAGCGTCCTTTGCGGGCGAGGAAACGCGGTGGTCCGTCAGGGGAAATCAACTCAGCGTCGGGCCGGATGTGATGCCGTATGTCCTTCAAGGCAACCGGTTGGTGACGACGGTTGGTGCCATTCAGCTCACCTGGCGACGCGTAGGGTCAAGTAAGGGCAATCAGACTCCCATGGAACGGGCTGCGCTGGCCGCCGGGCCGCAAGGCACTGTAGGCCAGGCCAACCCGCAAGATGCGCAGGCCAGGCAGATTCTGACCGGTACCGCCTGGTGTTCATTTACGTACAACAAGGTGAGCGGCACATCGACCAAGCGCAAGGTCGTCTTTCGGTCCGATGGTGTGATGACCATCAACGGCGGTGCGGAAACCTATAGTTCCGGCTACGGCGGCACCTATGCTGGTCAGTCCAGCAACGCCAGTGCGATGCTGTGGAAGTTCGAGAATCTGCGCCTGTTGGTGGACGACCGCAGTGGTGCGGGTTACCAGGACATCGCGTTGACTTCGACGACCAACTCAAACGGATCGATCATCCTCAAGGCACAGGGACGTGAGTATGCAATGTGCCAATGAGGTATTTGCGCCCTCTACCGACCGATTTCGCGTGCGTGAACTACTTCAAAAGTCTGACTTTCAACTCCTCCGGTTTGATGCCGGGAAAGCGCGTTGCCATTTCCTTGAAATCCCGTGAGCGTGTGTCTCTGAGAATGGGTTCGAAGGCAATCTTGCGCTGTCCGTCAATCAGCACGGTGCCAATTCGTGCTGAGGCGACACCCGAGTCGTTGTGAAAACGCAGTAACAAGTTGCCCAGGTAAGCCGTTTCGCCAGCGTTGACCCGAAATGGAAATGGAGATGAAAAACCCTTTTCGGGGCTGACGGCTCTTGGGCTTCCCCAGGCACTTGCGGTCGCGATAAAGGAATACAGCTCGTAGTCGCCCGCAGGGAGAGAAAACGCGACCAACTCGCCTTTCTCGACCTCGTCGTAATAGGTGCTCCAGTAGCCGCTACTTCCCATGCCCCAGCCTTGGATCTTCACCGGTTCGCCCCCTTTAAGTGGGCGTGCCAGCAATGAAAAACTATTCACATATTTCAGTCCTTCAACGGAGACACGCATCAGGACTTTTTCCCCAGACTGCGCCTGGTCAGCCGCGCCCGTAGACGCGATGGGTGCAGTGGCAACGCAGGCGCCCAATGCCAGCGCTGCAAAGACGGTGGTTACTGAGAGCATTAGCCGGGAAAGGAATTGACGGTGGTACGTGGTCATCTGATTGGGTCCAATTCGTGGGATTGAGGGCGGTC
>CAJBVC010000213.1 GCA_903958915.1 uncultured beta proteobacterium | reverse complement strand
GGCATGCTTTTTTATCGTTTGCTGGAACAGGCCGTTGTGACTGCGCCGGTGACCTATAAACAGGTGGTTAATCCACCGAAAAGGACAAAAGTGAAATCTAAGGAGCTAAGTGGATAGCCCGTTTATTTGTACAGCGATATTCCTATCAAACTTGAAGTCACAATGTGTGACATCAAACCGCCAATGGGCTACTGCCCCGCCTCCGCCTCCTGAATTTCCTTTAGCGTGCGCCCGTCCGCCGCCTTCCACTCCACCCGCCCATTGGCGCTGCGGCCCAGCACCACGGCGGCGGCAGTGCTGGGGGAACTGAAGCTGTGCCAACCGGCTGCAACCAACAGTGCATCGATGCTGACTCTGGCTTTTTGCTCTGGCGTCATGCCCCGATTCCTCCCTTGGCCTGCATTCTAGGTTACAAGCGAAAAAGGCCTCAAGCGCCCGCAAATATTGCGTAAGCCGCTATAAATTGATGAGCAAACTGGCGACCTAATCGCCATGAGTGGGTAGCGACACAATCACTTCCAGACCGGGTTGTGCATTAGATATCGCAAAGCTTCCGCCATGTGCCAGTGCCACCAGCTTGCACAGATACAGGCCCAGTCCCACACCGCCGCTCTCGCGCGTGCGGGCGGAGTCGGGCCGGTAAAAGGGCTGGGCCAGGTGGGGGAGTTGGTCTTCGGGCACGCCGGTTCCAAAGTCGCGCACGGTAATCTGGATGGCGCCGTCTGCAGAGCGAGCCAATGACACTATGGGCGGCTGGGCTGCCTCCATGCTGTGGCGCAGCGCGTTGTCCAGCAGGTTGCGCAGCAGCAGGCGCATGCGGGTGCGGTCTAGCTTCAGCATGGGTACCCCGGGCTGCAGGGTTTGCAGGATGGCGGCTGCACCGTCCAGCGTGGCAACCACCTCGGCCACCAGCGCCGCCAGGTCGGTTGGCTCGCGGTGCAGCGCGGCGTGCGGGCTGGCCAGACGTTCGCTTTCCAGCAGGTCGGCTACCAGGTCGCGCATCTGCCCCAGGTCGCGCAGCAGGGCTTCGCGACTGTTCTGCACTTCGGGCGTTTCGGGCAGCAGCTCGGTGTTGAGGCGGGCGCGGGTGAGCGGGCTGCGCAGTTCGTGGCTGATGGCCAGCAGCAGTGTGCGCTTGGCTTCCAGCATCTGGTGGATATCCGCACCCATGGTGTTGATGGTGGTGGCCAACTCGCCCAGTTCGTCCGGGTGGTGGGCGTTGCGCATGGGAATGGGCTTGGCAAAGTCACCCGCTCCAAAGCGCTGCGCACCGGCCTGAATATCGTCCAGCGGGCGTAGCATGCGCCGCACGCGCGCATAGGCCAAGGCGGTGAGCAGCAACAGCACACCCAGGGTTACCCAGCCAATGAAGCGCGGGCGGTCGTGCCAGGCCTGCACGCTCAGACCAAAGCGGATCCGGTGGCCATCGGCCGTGGCGCGCTCAAAAAAGCGCGGGGAGTCTGCGCCCCATGTGTTGGCATCAGCAGGGCTGTCGCGCAAACGATGGTCGACTTGATGGGCATACAGGTGGTCGTAATCCGGCTCATTGGGATTGCTGCGCCAGTTGACTTGCGGGCCGCTGATGCGCACGCTTAGCGGCAGGCGTTGCACCAGTGCTTGAGCAGCTTCAATGCGGGGCGGGTTGCCCAAGTCGGCAGCCAGTTTGTCCACATAGTCCATCACAAGCGGGCGGGCGGCCTCGCGCCAGCCAATCGATAGCGCCCTTTGCATGCCAATGACAAAGATGGCCGTCATGGCAAGTGCCAGCAATAGAAACAAGGCCACCAGGCGCACGCGCAGCGAGTGCGCCAGCGCGTGGCGGGCGCGGTGGTGCCATCGGGGTCGGTCTGCCTTGGTTGCGGGCGTGGTTTTGTTCATGGCCGAACGCGTGCCAACGCCAGCGAATAGCCCGCATTACGCAGTGTCTTGATGCAGTCCAGCGGCTCGAGCTTTTTGCGCAGCCGGCTTACCACAATGTCCACTGCGCGGGTGTAGAGCTCAGCCTCATGACCGCGCAGCTGATTCAGAATGTCGTCGCGACTGAAGACCTTGCCCGCCTGCCCAGCCAGCAGGTGCAGCAGGTCAAACTCGGTGCTGGTCAGCTCCAGCGTCTCGCCCTGTCGCTGCACGCTGCGGGTGACCGGGTCGATCACCAGGCCATCGAACACCAACCGCCCGTGCGCAGAAGTCTCGGCACTCACCAGCGGCGCAGCCACCCGTCGGCGCAGCACGGTTTGCAACCGGGCCACCAGTTCACGCGGCTCGAAGGGCTTGGGCACGTAGTCGTCAGCCCCCAACTCCAGCCCCACTACACGGTCCATTACGTCACCACGCGCCGTGAGCATGATGAGGGGAATGTCGCTTTCCTTGCGGATGGCGCGGCACAGGGCAAAGCCATCCATCTCGGGCAGCATCACGTCCAGAATGGCAGCATCCAGCCCACCCAGGCGCAGCCGCTCCAGACCGGTGCTGGGGCGCAAGGCGCACTCCAGCACCATGTCGAACCGCGCAAAGTAGGCCGTCAGGGGTGGTCCCAGTTGCGCGTCGTCGTCGATCAGCAGAATGCGGTGCATGGCACCCCGACTTTACCCGCGGTGGAACCAGTTGCCACGACCTTCCATGGTGTCGCGTACCTTCTGTTGCTGCGCGGGGTTCAGGCTGTCATAAAAGTCGGCCAGTGCAGCGATAACTTCAGGGCTCTTGGTTTGCAAAGCGGCCGTCTTTTCGGTGATGAGGGTCTGGGCGCGGGCCTTGTCAAACGTGGCACTCGCCACCAGCGCTTTCATCTCGGCACGGGGGTCCTTGGTTTGGCCGATGAGGGCGGTGCGTTGCTCATAGAGCTTGTCACCCAGCGTGGCCAGACGCTTCTTCTGGTCCGCATTCAGGTCCAGCTTGCTGGCGGCCCTGTCGACGATCTTGTCGCGCTTCTGGGAATATTCCTCAGCACTCAGTTGGGTACCAAACTCGTGGTTGCGGTGGCCGCAGGCCGACAGGCCCGCCACCAGCACGGAGAAACCGAAGAGGGCGAAGAGGGAGCGTTTGATCCAGCGTTTCATGGCAGTAGTTCCTATTAAAAAGGCGTTGAACAGGACTGCAATGGTGCCGGGGGATAGCGCACTGGTCATCTCAGCGCGGTATCGGTTTGTTTCAGTTTGTTTCAGGGCTGGCGCATCAACCCCAGCTTTTCGACCAGGGCCTTTTCTTTGGTGAAAGTGCCTTGTGCAAACTTGAGGTAGGTGGCCGAGTTCATGTACATGGGAACCATGTCGTACCGTGCTAGCGCTGTGACATAGCTTTCCTGTTCCATGGCCTGCTTGAAAGCATCGTGCAGACGCTTGATAACCGCAGGCGGTGTGTCCTTGGGCGCACCAATGCCGAAGGGTGAGTTCTGCACCAGGTCCAGCCCCAGCTCCTTGAGCGTGGGCGCATCCGGAAACTTGGCCAGCCGCTCGGCTCCCCAGGTGTTGAGCACCCGCAGCTTGCCGGCCGCCACTTGCGGTGCAAAGCCGGTGGAGTCGGCTGCCGCCATGATCTGCCCGCCCAGAATCGCCTGCATCAGGTCGGCACTGCCTTTGAACGGCACATGCAACAGCTCCAGCCCCAGCTTCTGTGCGACGAGTTCCATGGTCAGGTGCGGGCTCGTCAGTGTGCCGGTGGATCCGTAGGACAGCAAGCCGGGGTTGGCCTTGGCCCAGGCCACAAAGTGGGTCCAGGTGCGCAACGCGGAGTCGGCTGGCACCACCAGGCCGAAGGCATAACCAGTGACGTTGAGCACGTAGCTGATATCTTTCACCGGATCCCAGTTGATCTTGGTGGTGTAGGGCAGTCGAAATACTCCCAGCGGAATTTGCGCCACGGTGTAGCCGTCGGCCGGTGCGCTCTGCAGTTGCTGGGCGGGCATGGTGCCACCAGCGCCCGGCTTGTTTTCCACCACGACAGGCTGGCCGAGAATTTTGCCCGCCGCGTCCGCCAGCGCGCGCATGGTGATGTCGGTCGGGCCACCGGCCGGGAAGGCTATCACCAACTTGATGGGTTTGACCGGAAAAGTGCTCGCTTGTGCGTGCGCCTCCAGCAGCGGCGCGACAAGTGCAGTGGCGGCGAGTTGTACAAGGTGACGGCGATGCATAGGATGCTCCAGATTCCGTGTGAGATAGAGG
>CAJBVC010000212.1 GCA_903958915.1 uncultured beta proteobacterium | reverse complement strand
TTGTCCAGTGCATAGCCTTCCACCTTGCGCTTCACACCACGCAAACCCTGCACTACTGGCCGATTGATCAGCTTCTTTCGCCATGTGTCGATATGCGCAGGAGTCAGCTTGGAGACTTCCAACTTTGCGAACTTCGGGTCGTCCAGAACGTACCCGTTGAAGCGGCGCTCGGCATCTTTAGCGGCGTTTTCGGTTTTGGTTTGCCTAATGTGAGCAGCGTAGTTGTCGCAGACGTCTCTAATCGTTTTGGGGGCAGTGATGCCACCCTTACCGATGTGGTCCACCAACTTGAGCGCTTCAGTTTGGGCAGCGTCAAAGCGCTGGTGGTCTGGCAGATCGGAAAAGTCGCCCAGGCTCTTGTACGTCTTTTTCCCGGTAATTAGGTCCAGTATGCGCACTATCCAGTTGCCGCTGCCGCTGGCGGTCATCTTGCGATATCCAAGGGCAAAACCTTTGTTTAAGCGGAGCCAATAGGGTTCACGTTTTGGCTTGAGTTTGGCTCTGGCCGATACGGTTTGAATGTTGTGTGCCACGGCGGCTTTCAGAAAGTACGGATAAGTACGGATAAGTACATTGTATTTCCTTGGATTGAAGTGGACAACTATTTATAGCTACAGAGTGAAGATTGTGTCCAACGATGTCCAGGGGAAGTGCATTTCCCCACCTTGACATGGTGGGGGTCGTTGGTTCGAGTCCAATTGCGCCTACCAAATATTCCCTTGTAAGTCAGTGACTTGCAGGGGTTTTTTGTTTTGGGCCTGGGCGGTGTGCTTCTGTACATCTAACTAAGGGTAATCCTTGGCGCCAGCGCCAGGGATGATGCCTAGAATGTGCTGCACTGCAATAGAAACTACGCGCTGCGGCGCACGCGCTTCATACACACATGCAAACCACTACGCCAAAAGACTACAAAGGTCATAGTCGGGTCATAAAGAAGTATCCCAATCGACGACTGTATGACACAGATTCTTCAAGCTATGTAACGCTTGCGGAGATCCGGCAACTGGTGATGGACAACGAACCGTGCGTTGTGCTGGATGCCAAGACCGGAGATGATTTGACCCGCAGTATTTTGTTGCAAATCATTCTTGAAGAAGAAGCTAACGGATCGCCCATGTTTACAACGGCGGTGCTGGCGCAGATCATCCGATTTTATGGCCATGCGATGCAGGGATTGATGGGGGGCTATCTTGAAAAGAACATGCAGTCGCTGGTCGATCTGCAGAGCAAGTTCGGAGAACAGGCGGCGGGCTTCACGCCTGATATGTGGGCGAAGTACCTCAATATCCCGGCACCATTGATGCAGGGTATTTCCGCGAACCCCATGCTGCAGCAGCTGCAGGAACAAATGCAGAAGCAGACCGAGCAGTTTTTAGGAACGTTCGGGCTGAAACGGTAGCTTATCCGACTCGTTCTATTTAATGCTGAGACAATGCAGCATGAGCGACGCAATTTCAACTCCTACACAGGCGCCCAGGGTCGGGTTTGTCAGCTTGGGCTGTCCCAAAGCCCTGACAGATTCAGAACTGATCCTTACCCAGCTGAGTGCACAGGGGTACCAAACCTCTAAGACCTTCCAGGGGGCCGACCTGGTGATCGTCAATACCTGTGGTTTCATTGATGCGGCCGTTAAAGAAAGTCTGGACACCATAGGTGAGGCGCTGGCGGAAAACGGCCGCGTGATTGTGACCGGATGTCTGGGAGCCAAGGCAGGTGAGGATGGCGGCAATTTGGTACGCCAGATGCATCCGAAAGTGTTGGCGGTGACGGGACCCCATGCGACGCAGGAGGTCATGGATGCGGTCCATGCCAACCTACCCAAGCCGCACAATCCATTGATCGATCTGGTGCCCAATTCCTTTGGTGTCGCGGGTATCAAGCTTACGCCCCGTCATTACGCATACTTGAAGATCAGCGAGGGTTGCAACCATCGATGTACCTTCTGCATTATCCCTTCCATGCGCGGAGACTTGGTATCACGCCCTGTGGGGGACGTGCTATCCGAAGCCAAGGCACTTTTTGAGGGCGGTGTGAAGGAGTTGCTGGTAGTGAGCCAGGATACTTCCGCTTACGGAGTGGACCTAAAGTATCGCACCGGGTTCTGGGAGGGGCGACCGGTGAAGACCCGCTTGCTCGAACTAGTGGAACACCTTGGTGAAATTGCTGAGCCCTATGGTGCCTGGGTGCGTTTGCATTACGTTTACCCCTATCCTTCTGTGGACGATGTCATCCCTTTCATGGCCACGGGTCGTGTGCTGCCTTACCTGGACGTGCCCTTTCAGCATAGCCATCCGGACGTGCTGCGCAGGATGAAACGACCGGCCAGTGGCGAGAGGAATCTTGATCGCTTGTTGCAGTGGCGTGCGGCGTGCCCGGAAATCGTTGTTCGCAGTACCTTCATTGCAGGGTTTCCGGGGGAGACAGAAGCCGAGTTTTCGCATCTTTTGGACTTTGTCAGAGAAGCGCAGATCGATCGCGCAGGTTGCTTCGCGTACAGTGACGTGAACGGTGCCGCCGCAAACCTGTTGCCGGGCATGCTGCCATTGGAACTCCGTGAGGAACGCCGTGCGCGCTTCATGAAGGTCGCGGAAGAAGTCTCTATAACAAAATTGCAGCGGCGTATTGGCGCGGTTATGCAGGTATTGGTCGACTCTGCCGTCAGCATGGGCAAGAAGGGTGGAGTAGGTCGAACCTATGCCGACGCCCCAGAAATCGATGGTGTTGTGCGGCTCCTACCACCTGAAAAGATCAGTAAGGTGTTGAAGGTGGGTGAGTTTACCAAAGCACGTATTGTGGGAGTGCAAGGCCACGATCTCACCGCGGTGCCGATATGAATTTATCAACTGTGCTGATATTCAAGGCAAAAAAAAACCACCGAAACTCCGGTGGCAATCATTTGTATGTGATTTCGTTGGTGCCCAGGAAGGGACTCGAACCCCCACGAAGTTACTCGCTAGTACCTGAAACTAGTGCGTCTACCAATTCCGCCACCTGGGCATCTCAGGAAAGAGGGTGAGTATATCAAAAATTTTGTTCAAACCAGCGGCCTGCTTGACGAAGTGAGTGGCGTCGTTCAGGGCCATCGCGATGGGCATGGATTCGTGTCGCGCGATGATGGAGCGTCTGACATTTACCTGCCTCCCAACGAAATGCGGGCTGTTCTGCACAAGGATCGCGTCAAGGTACGTATTGTGCGCAGTGACCGCAAGGGGCGGCCTGAGGGCAGGGTGGTGGAAATCACCGAGCGGTCGACGCAGCCCATCATTGGACGTCTGTTGCAGGAAAGTGGTGTCTGGCTGGTCGCACCTGAAGACAAGCGCTACGGGCAGGACGTCCTCATTCCCAAGGGCGCCACCAGTGTTGCCAAGGTGGGGCAAGTTGTTGTGGTTGAATTGGTGGAGCCGCCAGCGCTGTTTGGACAACCGGTCGGACGCATCAAGGAAGTGCTGGGCGAAGTCGATGACCCGGGTATGGAGATCGAAATTGCAGTACGAAAATACAGCGTACCGCATGAGTTTTCCGAAGCGTGTATTGCATTGGCGAGGACACTTCCCGATAAAGTGCGCCCACAGGACAGGGAAGGTCGAATTGACCTGACTGATATTCCTTTGGTCACCATTGACGGAGAAGATGCCCGCGACTTTGACGATGCGGTGTACTGTGAGCCAGCGACCATGGGGCGAGGTAAGTCGGCAGTGAAGGGTTGGCGCCTGCTAGTGGCTATCGCCGATGTGAGCCACTATGTGCAAACGGGCTCTGCAATCGATGTAGACGCCTATGATCGCGCCACCAGCGTTTACTTTCCTCGGCGCGTGATTCCTATGTTGCCCGAGAAACTCTCGAATGGGTTGTGTTCTCTGAACCCCGAAGTGGAGCGTCTGTGCATGGTGTGCGACATGTTCGTGACGACCGAAGGGGCGGTGAGCGCTTACCAGTTCTACCCGGCCGTGATGTGGAGCCACGCCCGATTCACCTACACAGAAGTTGCAGCAATACTGGCCAACACCCGTGGCTCTGAGGCAAGCAGACGCAAAGACAGGGTGCCCGATTTACTGAATTTGCATGATGCCTATCTGGCATTGCTCAAGGCGCGCCATAAACGAGGCGCCGTGGATTTTGAAACAACCGAGACGCAAATTCTTTGCGATGAAAACGGGCGCATTGAGAAAATCGTTCCACGTACGCGCAACGCGGCGCATCGTTTGATTGAAGAATCCATGCTGGCTGCGAATGTGTGCAGTGCAGACTACATCGCTCAAAGCAAGCATGCCGGTCTTTTTCGGGTACATGAAGGTCCGACACCGGAAAAGGTAGAACTACTGCGCAGCTATTTGAAGGCGACGGGAGTTGGAATGACCATCAGCGATGATCCATCGCCTGGGGAGTTTCAGGCTGTCGCAGAGGCCACCAAAGACCGGCCGGATGCTCAGCAGATTCACTCCATGTTGTTACGCTCCATGCAGCAGGCCATTTATACGCCTACCAACAGTGGGCATTTCGGGCTTGCGTTTGATGCCTACACCCACTTTACAAGTCCCATCAGGCGCTACCCGGATTTGCTGGTGCATCGGGTCATCAAGGCGGTGCTTGCGAGGACAAAGTATCAGTTGCCAGTATTGCCAACTCCTGGAGAGGCGCACGCCAAGTTGGCGCGTCGACTTGAAAAGGGATTAGCTTCGCGCGTACCGAGTCCTGAAGGCAGGCCGCGCAAGGCTAGTGCGGAGGGGCAAGCATGGCAGGCTGCTGGTCTGCATTGCAGTGCCAATGAGCGCCGCGCCGACGAGGCGAGTCGCGATGTGGAAGCCTGGCTCAAGTGCAAGTACATGAAGGAGCACCTGGGCGAAGAGTACAGCGGGGTGGTAACGGCAGCGACCAGTTTCGGTTTGTTTGTCACGTTGGACGCGATGTACGTTGAAGGTCTGGTTCACATCACCGAGCTTGGCGGAGAATACTTTCGCTTTGATGAGATGCGTCAGGAGTTGCGCGGTGAACGCACGGGAATGCGCTATGCCATTGGGACGCGCGTTCGGATTCAGGTCAGTCGTGTTGATCTGGATGGTCGAAAGATCGACTTTCGCCTAGTCAATGAGGGCGAATTGCTGGGGCAACGGCAGATGGGAGAAAAAAGCAGTCCGCGAGATTCTGCGGATCGTGTGAATGGTGCACGTTTGACGCCTGCAGGCAGAAGTGCAGTTTCGTCAGATTTCCTGGCGTCGGGACGAAAAAAGGCCACGTCCAAAGCCCCCAAAGTCGGTCAACCCAAGTCGAAATCCGACGCTTCACAGAAAAGGGCCCCGCGCAAACGTCGGTAGAGGCACTGGCGGTAGCCAAATCAAAACTCGTATAACTCACCCTCACGGGCAATACGGATGTCTAGCAGACTGTCAGGCTGGGCGTTGTTTCTCAGGGCATCGCCAAACGCGAGGTCCAATGCGTCGTCGCTGCGTGTGGGCTCATGGTGGGTACAGAACAGAACCTTGACGCCTGCCGCCCGAGCGGTACGTATGCTCGAGCTAAAAGTTCCATGTCCCCAGCCTAGCTTGGTTAAGTACTCGGTATCGGTGTAGGAACTGTCTGCAATCAGCACATCCACGCCGCGCATGGCATCTTCAATGTTCTTGGTTTTCTCATCAACGAAGACCTGGTACTCGTCGTGGCCGGAATCGTCTTTGCCATAGATGTTGTACGGTGGTTCATGGTCCCCCGTAAAGAATAATGATTTCCCGTTGCATTCAATTCGGTAGCCAAAATTGATCACGGGGTGATTCAGGAGGTAGGGGGTCACCGTGGCTGAGCCAACCTTTACCGATTGTTCGGGGGTAAGGGTTACATACTCGATGCGGGCTTTCATTTCAGCTTCTCGCACCGGAAAGTAGCTGTACTGCAATTGGACCGACATAACCTGCTCGATACCTTTCCCGGATACTGGATCAAAGCCGCCATGAAGGCGCAAAGTGTTGCCCGGTATGAAGTTGGGTATGAACAGTGGCAATCCCTGGATGTGGTCCCAGTGCGAATGGGTGATCAACACATTCGCCGTGACGGGAAGTTCTGCTAGGAGCATCTGTGACAGGGGGAAAATACCCGTCCCAGCATCCAGAATAATCAGTTCATTGTTGTCAGTTCGAATTTCGATGCACGTTGTGTTGCCCCCGTACCGTACGGTTTTCGGACCGGGCGAAGCAATGGAGCCTCGAACTCCCCAAAATCGTACTTTCATAGGTGCCTTTCAGACTTTCGCGAAGATTTTGGCTTCTTCAAACAACGAGTTGAGATCGCCCATGGATGTGATGACCGAGTCAAGAGAACCACCAAGACGCCGCTCAATCATGGGCGGAAACTCGTCAATGCAAAAATTGCCGCCAAAACCGAAGCCAAGTTTTTTGCAAATTTGGTTTGCGCCAAAAACACAGGCGATCATGTCAGTATCTTTCAGGTCCTCAGTGTGCTGGTGTCGAATGGCCTCGATCAGATGCGGGGCAAAACGCCATTTCTCTGCCAGCATGGCGCCCACCAGCGCATGATCCGCTCCGATTTCCCTTTGAGTGGCAATGTGCAAGGGTATGCCCTCAGTTTTACAAAGTAGCAATGCCGCTTTGAACTCGGTAGGCATTAGCTGCGCAAACACCACTTTGCCAAAGTCATGTAGCAAACCGGCAATAAAGCAGTCCATCGGGTCCGCGTCATCCACACGATTTGCCAACTGCTTGGCTACTGCGGCGGTTGCCAGTGAGTGAAGGAGGTATTGTTGAACGTCGAACCCCGAGTCATTGTCCTTGGGCAACATTCCGATAGCAGCGATGCTCAGGGCAAGGTTCTTGATGGTGTTAAACCCCAGATAGACCACGGCGTGGCCGATCGACGTGATCTGCTTGGGCAGGCTGTAATACGCTGAATTGACCACTTTCAAAATCTTCACGGTTACCACGGGATCTTTGTCGATCACCTCCACCAGGTCCTTTGGTGTGCTGTTGACATCCCGCGTGAGCTCCAGGATTTTCTGCACGCTTTTTGGGAAAGCTGGCATGGCATCCACCGCAGAGGCGAGTTTTTGGGTAAGTTCTGGACTCATGGTGTGATGCGGGTTTGGGCAGCCTGCATGTTATACTCTTTGGGTTTTGCTGTCGGACCTGATTCGGCGGCAATTCAATCGCAAACCGATCCTGCCAAGGTGTTTGCCCTGCATGAAATTCTATATGCGGGCGAATAAGCGGATCGGATTTTAGACCTAACCTTTGGAGAAATTTATGGCAGTAACAATGCGTGAGATGCTGGAAGCTGGCGTGCACTTTGGGCACCAGACCCGCTTTTGGAACCCCAAGATGGCGCCGTTCATTTTTGGACATCGCAACAAGATTCACATCATCAACCTGGAAAAATCATTGCCGATGTTTCAGGACGCGGCCAAATTTGTTCGGCAGTTGTCTGCCAAACGTGGCACGATTTTGATGGTGGGTACCAAGCGCCAGGCCCGTGAAACGGTTGCAGCGGAAGCGCAGCGTGCCGGTGTTCCCTTTGTGGACCAGCGCTGGCTTGGTGGAATGCTGACCAATTTCAAGACCGTCAAGACGTCAATCAAACGTCTGAAAGACATGAAGGTCCAGCAAGAAGCGGGTCTGGACGCGATGAGCAAGAAAGAACAGTTGATGTTCGCTCGTGAACTTGAGAAACTCGAAAAAGACATTGGCGGCATTCAGGATATGGCAACCCTGCCCGATGCCATTTTCGTGATTGATGTGGGCTACCACAAAATTGCCATCGCGGAGGCTCGCAAGTTGGGAATCCCGTTGATCGGAGTTGTGGATTCGAACCACTCCCCTGAGGGTATTGACTATGTCATTCCCGGCAATGATGACTCGTCAAAGGCGGTA
This sequence comes from uncultured beta proteobacterium, assembly GCA_903958915.1. Lineage (GTDB taxonomy): Bacteria > Pseudomonadota > Gammaproteobacteria > Burkholderiales > Burkholderiaceae_C > Allorhodoferax. The sequence goes on along the minus strand of CAJBVC010000212.1, from coordinate 4,748 downwards.
ACGCTATATGCGCGCGGCATGGCCGACGCGATCCTTGAGGGACGCGCCAACGCTGTAGACGATGTGGTCAAGGCTGTTGCTGCAGAAAGCACGGACGAGTTCGTCGAGGTGAGCGAATCCGCCGCCTGAGACCGAAATCGGCCTGAGAAGGGGCTTGGAGCCCCTTTTTTTTAGCATTCATTAAACTGACGAATAGAAGACGGAGAGAAAAGATGGCTGCAATTACTGCGAGTATGGTTGCTGAACTGCGTGGAAAAACGGACGCACCCATGATGGAGTGCAAGAGGGCATTGACCGAGGCTGACGGCGATATGGCCAAAGCCGAAGAGTTGTTGCGGGTGAAGCTTGGCAGCAAGGCTGGCAAGGCGGCTGCCCGCATTACTGCGGAAGGCGTAGTCGCGGCGTACATGGACGGACCCATTGGAGCCATGATTGAAGTCAACTGCGAAACCGACTTTGTTACCAAGAACGATAGTTTCCTGGCGATAGCCAATGCTGCAGCGAGTTTGATTGCCAAGCATGCGCCGGCTGATGTGGCGGCATTGGGCTCGCTGGAGTATTCGCAGGATGGATTTGGACCCACTTTGGAAGATGTTCGCAAAGGTCTGATCGGCAAGATTGGCGAAAACATGACTTTCAGGCGTTTCAAGAGATTTGCGTCCGGTACCAAATTGGCGTCGTATTTGCACGGTACACGCATTGGTGTGGTCGTGGAATTTGATGGCGACGAAGTCGCGGCGAAGGACGTCGCCATGCATGTGGCGGCCATGAAGCCAGTAGCGTTGACCAGTGCAGATGTGCCTGCTGATCTGGTGGAGCGCGAACGTTCGGTTGCAGCTGCCAAAGCCGCTGAGGATGCTACGGTTGCGACCGCCGCGGGCAAGCCCGTGCAGTCGGCAGAAATTGTGGCGAAGCGTATTGATGGCGGTGTGCAAAAATACCTGAAGGAAGTTTCGCTGTTCAACCAGCCGTTCGTGAAGAATGATAAGCAGACCGTGGAGCAAATGCTCAAAGCTGCTTCGACCAGTGTCAAGGGGTTCACCCTGTACGTCGTCGGTGAAGGAATTGAGAAGAAAGTCGATGATTTCGCCGCTGAAGTGGCCGCCCAAGTTGCTGCTGCCAAGGGCGCTGCCTGATTTTGTTGCATTTTCGGCGCTAGCTGAGTCCATCTGGAAGGCACCCCATGAGTAACGAACGCCCTGCTTACAAGCGAATTTTGCTGAAACTGTCGGGTGAGGCGTTGATGGGGGATGATCAGTTCGGCATTAACCGCGGCACGATAGTCCGCATGGTGGATGAAATCGCCGAAGTGACTCGGCTGGGCGTTGAAGTCGCAGTGGTCATTGGCGGCGGCAATATATTTCGCGGTGTTGCCGGTGGTTCGGTCGGAATGGACCGGGCTACCGCCGACTACATGGGCATGCTGGCGACGGTGATGAACGCGCTGGCTCTGGGTGACACGATGAACAAGGCGGGACTGACCGCCCGTGTCATGTCGGCCATCGCCATCGAGCAAGTGGTCGAGCCGTATGTCCGGCCCAAGGCACTGCAGTACCTTGAAGAAGGTAAAGTGGTGATTTTCGCCGCGGGTACAGGTAATCCATTCTTTACGACCGACACGGCCGCGGCATTGCGAGGTGCCGAGATCGGTGCCGAGATTGTGTTGAAGGCTACCAAGGTGGACGGGGTTTACACTGCAGATCCCAAGAAAAATCCGGAGGCGACCCGCTATTCAAAAATCACTTTTGACGACGCGATGTCCCAGAATTTGGGAATAATGGATGCGGCGGCATTTGCACTGTGCCGTGACCAGAAACTTCCCATCAAGGTGTTTTCGATATTCAAGCATGGCGCACTCAAGAGGGTTGTTATGGGCGAAGACGAAGGAACGCTCGTGCACGTCTAGCCCGTCAGTCATTGATAAAAATGTTGCGCGACAATGGAGTGTGAAGTATGGCAATCAATGAAATCATGAAGACAACCGAGGGCAAGATGGACCAGTCCATTGCGGCCTTCAAGCACAATTTGACGAAGATTCGCACGGGTCGAGCCAACCCCGCATTGCTCGATACGGTGCACGTCGACTACTATGGCTCGTCCTTGCCATTGAGTCAGGTTGCCAACTTATCCTTGCTCGATTCCAGAACCATTAGCGTTCAGCCATGGGAAAAGGGGATGGGCCCAAAAATCGAGAAGGCGATTCGCGATAGCGATCTGGGATTGAATCCATCGAGCATGGGTGACCTGATCCGCGTGCCCATGCCAATGATGAGTGAAGAGCGTCGTCGTGAGTTGACCAAATTGGTGCGCCATGAAGGTGAGGGTACGAAGATCGCGATACGTAACCTGCGTCGTGACGCTAATGAACATGTGAAGAAGCTGGTGAAGGACAAGCACGCGTCAGAAGACGAGCAAAAGCGGTCCGAAGCAGACATCCAGAAAGTTACCGACAGGCACATCGCGGACGTGGATCGCCTGGTCGCGACCAAAGAGCAGGAAATCATGGCGGTTTGACGCCTCTTTGATTGACCTTTCCGTTTATGACTGCTCCTCCAGGAGTTCCTCACCATGTCGCTGTTGTCATGGATGGGAACGGCCGCTGGGCCACCAAGCGCCATCTGCCCCGAATCGCGGGACATAAGCAAGGGGTCGAGTCGCTGAAACGGCTCGTGCGTGCCGGTGCTCAGCGTGGTGTGTCCGTTCTCACCGTGTTTGCCTTTTCCTCGGAGAACTGGAGTCGCCCCGCCGACGAAGTATCCGGTTTGATGGATATCCTCGTGTTTGCGCTGGGGCGGGAGGTATCGCAGTTGAACCAGGAGGGAGTTCAGTTGCGTTTTGTAGGTTCACGAGAGGGGCTATCGGAAAAGGTCCGATCCGGCTTGCACGAAGCAGAAGTCTTGACTGCGACCAATACCCGAATTGTGTTGAACGTTTGCTTCAACTACGGCGGCCGATGGGATATCGCACAGGCAGCAGCCCACTTGGCCGCTACGCGGGAGCCCATCACGGAGACCAGTTTATCGCGCGTCCTCTCGCTAGCGCACTGCCCGGACCCCGATCTCATCATTCGAACCGGTGGCGAAAAACGCCTGAGCAATTTCCTGCTCTGGCAGGCGGCGTATGCCGAGTTGTACTTTAGCGAAGCGTTGTGGCCAGACTTTGATGAGGTGGAGCTTGATGAAGCACTGCGGGAGTATGCCCATCGGCAGCGCCGATTCGGCAAAACGCCAGATCAGGTGTTGCCATCACGTCACACAGCAGAACGCGCGGGTCATTGAGATGCTCAAGCAGAGAATCATTACCGCATTGGTACTCCTGGCGATTTTGTTACCCGCGGTTTTTTATCACAAGGTCGAGGCTTTCGCAGGGGTCGCCTTGGTGCTTATATCGGCCGCGACCTGGGAGTGGGCTCGACTGAACCAGAGTTCGCCCATACCCGCAGTGTTGTGGGGGTTGGTGTGCGCTGTTGCGTGTATTGGCGCATGGGCCTCTGGTCTCGTAAACGCCCGCTTGCCATTGCTGTGGATCGTGAGCGGCTGCGGCTGGGTGATTCTGTGTGCCTGGCTCTTGCGCTCAGGCGCAGCTGGCTGGAATCGCGTTCCTAGGTCACTACGCTTGGTCGGTGGAGTGTGTGCCTTGTGGACGGCCTGGCTGGCCGTCGTCCAGGCCCGGAGCATTGGGGTGAATTTTCTTTTCTCGGTGCTGTTTCTTGTGTGGGCGGCCGATGTATTTGCCTACTTTGCGGGGCGGGCATTTGGTGGCCGGTTGTTTACACGCAAACTGGCTCCGTCAATCAGTCCGGGCAAAACGTGGGAGGGGGTGTTAGGAGGTGTGGTCGGAGTCATCGCAGTGGCGTTGGTCTGGCGCAATGCTGACGTCGCCTTTTCGATACCCGATGGCAGTCTTTATAGTCGTCTGGCGCAAGGGGGTACCCTTTTCATGCTGTTGGCCTTGTTGTTCCTGACCATGATGAGTGTGGTCGGAGATCTGGCCGAATCGTTGTTCAAGCGCAGCGCGGGTGTAAAAGACAGTAGTGGGCTGCTGCCAGGGCATGGCGGCGTGCTCGATCGTGTCGACGCACTGCTTCCAATACTTCCCCTTGCCATGATGCTCAGTTCCTTATGAAGCAGGACCAGGCGCAAATCACCGTTCTGGGCTCTACCGGATCCATCGGAGTGAGCACGCTCGACGTCATCGCGCGGCATCCAGAGAGATTTGGTGTTTTCGCATTGACCGCATCCGTCAATGTGGAGTTGATGGCAGAGCAGTGCGCCAAGTTCAGGCCCGTCTTTGCAGTCATGGCCAGCGAACCCCATGGGCGGCGTTTGGCGGAAGTCCTGCAGGCTCTGGCATTGCCAACGCGTGTGCTGTGGGGTGCCGATGCGTTGGTGGAGGTGGCTTCGCATGAGAAAACGGACGTAGTCATGGCGGCCATTGTGGGAGCCGCCGGGTTGGCTCCCTGCATGGCGGCGGCCCGGACCGGGAAGCGCTTGCTGCTGGCCAACAAGGAAGCGCTGGTTGTCGGCGGGAAATTGTTCATGGATGCAGTGCGAGCGGGTGCTGCAACCTTGCTGCCGATTGACAGCGAGCACTCTGCCATCTTCCAGTCGCTTCCCGAAAATCCTGACGATTGGCCCAATCGCATTGACAAGATCATTCTGACAGCATCCGGCGGACCATTTCGCTCACGTGAGCCTTCTACCTTGCGGGAGGTGACACCGGCGCAAGCCTGCGCCCACCCCAACTGG
>CAJBVC010000211.1 GCA_903958915.1 uncultured beta proteobacterium | reverse complement strand
TTGGCTACACCTCCATGGTGTATGCCACCTCCAGCATTGCCGTTTTGTCCTTCCTCGTGTGGGGACACCATATGTTTACCACCGGGTTCCCGGTCGCGGGCCAATTGTTCTTCATGTATGCCACGATGCTCATTGCTGTGCCGACTGCGGTGAAGATATTTAACTGGATCGCGACCATGTGGCGTGGCTCAATGACTTTCGAGACACCCATGCTGTTTGCTGTCGGGTTTATCTTTGTATTTACGATGGGAGGCTTTACGGGGCTCATCTTGGCAATGGCGCCTGTGGACATCCAGATTCAGGACACCTACTACGTGGTAGCCCATTTTCACTATGTTCTGGTGGCGGGTTCGCTGTACGCGTTGTATGCCGGCTACTACTACTGGTCCCCCAAGTGGACTGGTGTGATGTACAGCGAAACGCGAGGAAAGATCCACTTTTGGTGGTCACTGATTTCGTTCAATGTGACTTTTTTCCCTATGCACTTTTTGGGGCTCGCGGGCATGCCGCGCCGTTACGCGGATTATCCGATGCAGTTCACAGACTTCAACGCAATAGCATCGATCGGAGCTTTCTTCTTTGGATTTGCGCAGGTGTATTTCATTTTGTTCATCGTGATTCCGGCAATGCGCGGGAAAGGGCAACCTGCATCGCAGCGTCCGTGGGAAGGAGCCGAAGGACTGGAGTGGGAAATTCCCTCTCCCGCACCGTTTCATACGTTTGAGACTCCTCCCAAGCTGGATGAATCAGCGACCAAGATTGTTGTCTAATGGAAAACCGTGTTGACGTGGTTCCGACTTTGCGAGCGCAAAAGCGCTCCAACCGAACCATGGGACTCACCTTGGGGGCCATTGCATTAGTTTTTTTTGTCGGCGTTTTTGTGCGCATCGCCTTTTTTGGCAGATGAAGAAATGAAACGCTTGATCCACAATTCGAAGTTGAAGACGCGCCTTTTCCTGGTGGCAGTAGTGATGTTTGGTTTTGGGTATGCTTTGGTGCCGTTGTACGAGGCATTTTGCGAATTTACGGGAATCAATGTCCTGGCCTTGGGCGAACGTGACATTGAATCTTCGGCGAATTCCAGACCTGTCAATACACAGGTCGATAAGACGAGAACGATCACGGTTGAGTTTGACTCAAACGTTCGTGGTCCTTGGTATTTCAAACCCGAAGTTTCCAGTATGCAGGTGCACCCGGGCGAGATGTCAACCGTAACGTATAGATTCCAGAATATGCAGGATCGTCGTATTTCCGCACAGGCGATTCCCAGTTATGCACCTTTGCAAGCAGCCGCCAACTTTCACAAACTGGAGTGTTTCTGTTTCAGGGAATACACTCTCGATGCGGGTGAGAGCAAGTCATGGCCAGTGGTTTTTGTGGTGGACCCGAAACTGTCAGCGGATGTAACAACGATCACCTTGTCCTATACGTTTTTTGAGGTGGGCGGCAAGGTTCCTGCGGCCCCGGTTGCGAACTCCGATCGGATCAGCGGGAGCAGGGCAGGCGTATGACTTCTCCCGCTACGCACGAAAAGTCAGCCAGTGGCCCGGGTGCATGGCTGAGAAGTTTCAGAGCCGTTGCATGGGCGTTTCTGGGTATTCGCAAGGGCAGTGAGTCACAGCATGACTTTTCGCAGATCAAGCCGGTAACGGTGGTCGTCGTAGGCATTTCTTCTGCCTTGTTGTTAGTGCTGTTTTTGGTAGGTCTGGTGAACTGGGTGATCGCGGCCCAGTGACTTGGAGTCCGTGGTTGGCGACGATATTCATGTGATACAGGTGAAAATATATGAGCAATACATCGCAGGGCCCGGCCCCTTACTATTTCGTTCCCAGCCCCTCGCGCCACCCGGCCATGGCGGCGTTTGGGTTGTTCTTTGTCCTGTTGGGTGCGGGCCAGTGGGTTAACGATTCAGCCTGGGGCAAGTACAGCGTGATGTTTGGACTGGCCTGGTTTCTGGTCGTGTTGTACCAGTGGTTCCGGGATTCGGTTGGCGAAAGCCAAAGCGGGCAATACGGGGCACGCATCGACATGTCCTTCCGCTGGAGCATGGGCTGGTTTATTTTCTCTGAGGTGATGTTTTTTGGCGCTTTTTTCGGAGCTCTGTGGTGGGTGCGAAATCACTCGGTGCCCAACCTTGGGGACTTTGAAAACTCCTTGATCTGGCCCGGCTTCCAGGCCGTCTGGCCCAGCAATGCAACCGGAGCGACGGCGTCACCGGCCGGCATTGTGGAGCCGTTCACGACCATGACACCCTTTTGGTTGCCCACCATCAACACCGCGTTGCTGTTGAGTTCGGGCGTCACCCTGACCATCGCGCACCATGCCCTCCTGGCCAATGACCGCGCCAAGACACTGAGGTTCATGTGGCTGACCGTTTTACTGGGTGTCATATTTCTGGGTGTTCAAGGCTACGAGTATTCGCATGCCTACCGTGACTTGAACCTGAAACTGAGTTCGGGTGTGTATGGGTCAACGTTCTTTATGTTGACTGGATTTCACGGCTTTCACGTCTTGATCGGCATGTTGATGCTCACTTTCATTACCCTGCGTTTGAGCAAAGGGCATTTCACGCCGGAACGCCATTTTGGCTTTGAAGGTGCAGCCTGGTACTGGCACTTTGTGGATGTGGTTTGGCTGGGCCTCTACGTGGTGGTGTATTGGCTGTGAGCAGGACTATGGTCGACCGGTAGGCTCGATCAGCCCGAGTTTCCAGGCGAGCAGGATGCTCGCGAACAACATGATAGACAGGCCGACACGAATGGCCAGGGACTTGGCCATGCGCTTGCTGCGGGTGGTCTCGTCGCTGGAACCGTTCATCATGAAGACCAGGGCGGCAATCAGGCTGCCAAGTATGGCGACAAATGCGATGAAGACAAGGTATTTCATGGATTGGATTATCGCGTGACGCATCGCACCAAGTTTTGGCTTGTTGCTGTTGCGTCGCTGGTTTTGATCGCTTTGGGTATTGCGCTGGGCAAGTGGCAACTCAACAGGGCGCAGTACAAACAGGGCCTCGCGCAGGCGATGCAGGACCAGACGAATCTGCCCGTATTGTTCAGTGAACATGGATTGCGCTTCGCCCCGGACACCAAGGATCTGTACCGCCGGGTGCAATTGCGCGGGAGCTGGATGCACGATGCAACGATCTTCTGGGACAACCGGCAAATGGGGGGCAAGAACGGCTTCATCGTGCTGACCCCTTTGCGCCTGGACGGCAGCGACGCCATCGTGCTGGTGCAGCGTGGGTGGGTGCAGCGCAATTTTCTGGACCGTGCCCGAGTTCCCGTCGTGGAAACACCGCCGGGATTGGTCGACATTCAAGGCCAAGTTGCCCCTTTTCCGGCAAGACGAATTGCGCTTGGCGAGGCTGAATCTGGAGCGATATGGCAGAATCCCGACATCTCCGGATACCGATCGCGTTTTGGAGATGCGTTTGCAAGCCTGTCCGTGCGTCTCACCAGTGGCACTGCCGATGGGCTACTGCGTGATTGGTCGGCGCCTGATGACGGCGTCGACAAGCATTTGGGCTACGCATTTCAGTGGTTTACCTTGAGCGCCGTGGTAGCCATCTATTTCTTGTGGTTTCAAATTGTCAAAAGATACCGTCACCGTCACGCCGAGTGAGCAGCGCCCTGGGGAGCCCGCATCTTGGGAGCA
>CAJBVC010000210.1 GCA_903958915.1 uncultured beta proteobacterium | reverse complement strand
TGTCACTGTCTGACCTGCCATGAAATCACGCAGCAAGTTTTCTGCTGAGTGGCGATTTCTTCAAGTGACTCGATGACTTCGGCAATGACTCTGTTTGCCGTGGCTGCTAATGCACGCTGATCAGCTGCCATGGCAGGCTAGGCCCGCCGGTAAGATTCGCGCGAAAACCTGCCACATCGCCTTTTTGTCAGAATCGGTGGCTTGGAAACGAGGTTGGTTGGCTTTGATAAGGTCCGCGGTCCTGTTACTTTGGCCTCCGTATGACCCCCACTGCCGCGCGCGTAATCTATCCAGAGCTACCTGATCCGCTGACCCCAGGCGACTTGCAGCAACTCTTCAGTCCAAGCTTCGATGAGCGCCAGTGGGCGCCGACCGTTGCGCGAACAGCCGCGTCGCAGGTGGCATTGCTGGTGCAACTGAAGATTTTCCAGACCATCGGCCGTTTTCGGCGCGCCGCCGATGTCCCCCCTGCGGTCATTGAGCACGTTGCCCGCCGCCTGGGAGTGGAATCCGGATCAGCCATGATTTTTCCAGACCGAACGCTCTATCGCCACCGTCCGGCCATCCTCAAACGCCTTGGAGTGGTTTCATGGGGCGCCGAGGCGAGAGAGCTGGCGCAAGTTTCTATGAAAAAAACTGCCCAAGCGCGAACCGACCCAGCAGACATCATCAATTCGGCGATCGATGCACTCATTCGCCATGGCTTCGAACTACCGGCACTCGATACGTTACGCCGGTTGGCCGGTACCGCGCACAGCAAAGTGAACGCAGCCCAGTGGAGCGAGGTGTGCGACTGCCTCCCGTTTGAGCAGCGTGTGGCACTGGAAACAATGCTGGTCGTGGATCCAAAAACGCAGAAATCACCATTTGCCAATCTGTGCGCGGCACCAGGGCGGGCATCACGAAGGAATCTCAACGCGCTGATTGATCGCTACCAGTGGCTGCAACAGCTTCCAGCTCCAACGACGGCACTGCAGTCAATCGCCGATTCAAAGATTCTGCAATGGTCCAATGAGGCTAGGCGACTCAACGCACTTGAATTACGGGAGTACATCACTCCACGCCGTTACACGTTGCTGATGGCGGTCATCCACGATGCGCGCGGCCAGGTCCTTGATGATTTGACGCAGATGCTGCTGAGGCTTGTTCGCAAAATCGAATGGAAAAGTGATCAACGTCTGGCGCAGTGGCATCAGACCCGGCGCAGCAAAACTGACGTCCTCATCCGCGCATTTCATGATTCGCTCATGGTGCACGGGGCCAAATTGGACGCCGGAGAGAAGGTGTCGCAGTTGGAGACGGTGTTTACGGCACAGGGCGGTCGCGAGGCGCTCGCGCAAAGCTGTGAGGAGCACTTGCGACATGAGCGGCAGAACTGGCGCCCCTTTGCGCGTGCCGTGTTTGTTCCGCTGCGTAGCGCGCTGTTGCGTTTGGTGGAGATTTTGCCGCTGCAGGGAACGACGGCAACTGAGGCACTGCTGCGCCTTGTCAGGTCGCTCACAAGTGATGGGGCGCCGCGCAGCGATTATCGAACCATCGATGGAGTAGCTCCCAATACCTTGCCGCGTGAATGGCATGACCTTGTGCATGATCATGCGGATGACAAGCAGGCATTCAACCGACGTCAATTGGAAGTCGTGGCCATTCTGGAGCTGGTAACTGCGATCAAGGCCGGCGAAATATTCGTCTGCGGCTCCCTCAGCTTCGACAGGTTCTGGGATCGCCTGCCAAGCGAAGCCGCCGACCCTGCCGCAATCGCGGCATATGCCGCCGCGCGCGGATGGGGAGATGGTGCCGATGGGCTCGTTCGTGCGGTGAAGAAGGCCCTTGACCAAAAGGCCAATTTCCTAGATGCCGCCGTGGGTACCGATGATCGGGCATACCTGCGGCGGGGAAAGCATGGGCGCCCAGTCGTAACTCGGCTGCGTGCCGTGGTAACTCCCGAGACGGCGGTCGATCTTGAAAACCAAATGATGGCCCACATGCCTGAGCGTGCGGTGTTGGAGGCCATCTCGAACACGGAACACTGGGCGCAATGGGGACGTCACTTCGGGCTCCCATCCCGGCTTGGTCCCCAGATCAAAGACGCCAGCCATCGCTACGTGCTGACCACCTTTGCCTACGGCTGTGGACTCGGGCCAACGGAAGCCGCACGCCATTTTGGAGGAACTGTCTCCGCCGATCAACTGGCGTTTGCCGATCGTCGCCATGTTGACATTGCGGACCTGCGGGCCGCCTCGGCGGATTTGATCAATCTGTATGCCAAATTCGAACTACCGCAACAATGGGGTACGGGGGAATCCGCCGCCGCAGATGGCACCCATTTTGAGACCTACGAAGACAACCTGCTTGCCGAGCACCACATCCGTTACGGCAAGACCGGTGGCATTGCTTACCGCCACGTTGCGGACAATTACATCGCGCTGTTCAGTCGTTTCATCGCCTGTGGCACCTATGAGGCAACCTACATTTTGGACGCATTGCTTCATAACCTCTCTAATGTGAAGCCCAATCGCCTGCACGCCGATACACATGGCCAGTCTGCAGCCGTCTTTGGACTCGCATACTTGTTGGGAATTGAACTGATGCCACGCATCCGGCGCTGGCAAGAGCTGACACTGTACCGGTCCGATAACGCGAACAGTTACACAAAGATTGACACGCTTTTCGGAGGCACAGTCAATTGGGCACTGATCCGGGAACACTATCCCCAGTTCGTGCAACTCGCGCTAGCAATCCAAGGCGGTGCACTGGCGCCCTCCGCAGTATTGGCCAGGGTCAATAGCTACAGCACCAAAAATCGATTCGCTCTGGCCTTGAAAGAACTTGGAAACGCGGTTCGCACAACGTACCTGATGGAATGGATCATGGATGAATCCTTGCGTCGCACGGTCCACAAAGGGACGACCAAGATTGAGCGGCATCACAAATTTTCCAAGCACCTGGCGTTCGGTGCTGGCGGCCATCTCCGATCAAATGACCCTGCTGATCAAGAAAAGGCCATCGTTTACAACGAACTTGTGACCAATGCGGTGGCACTTCAAAACGTCGTGGACCAAACCCAAGCTCTTCATACGCTGAAGTCCAAGGGCGTCAATATCCGTCCCACCGATTTGGCCTTTTTAAGCCCGTACGCCACCAGCAAGCTCAAGCGATTCGGCGACTATCCAACCGACCTGAAACCCGAGGCAATGCCGACGCGGACGACCCTGCCTGTATAGGATTTAGTCGATGTGGCAGGTTTTCGCACGAATCTTACCGGCGGGCCAAATACGGGACATAGTCCGGAACGGGAGATAGTCCAGTCTATATCCTGAAGTCCATAGGTTGGAGAGCACCGTTCGCTACCTGGGTATCGAGGTTGAGGATGCGTTGGAAATGTCGGAGCAGACCGAAACCTGAATGATCAGAAAGTGCCGGTGATCATTGGACGTTTCTGCCTTTGGTTACCCGGTCATCCACGGGTGCCATGTCCAGTGCTGCGGTTGCAGAGCATGACTGTACTGCGCAGACCGGCACGCCAACTCAGCACGAATGGATTGCAATTGCAATACAATTCGGGAATGAAAACAGCCACTATTCCCCCCATTCGCGTCGCACCTGAGTTCAGAATCGAAGTTGAGGGTGTCCTTGAGCAAGGCGAATCGCTCTCAGAATTTGTCGAGAATGCCGTGCGTCAAACCGTTTTGAAGCGCAAGCATCAAGCTGAATTCCTTCGCCGGGGTATCGCTGCGATCGAGGAGACCAAGCGAGCAGGGGGAGGCATTGCAGCCGAGGCCGTGGTTGCCAAGCTTGAAGCCAAACTGGCGGCCGCACGTCGTACCCAGTCTCAGAAGAATTGATGGCCTATCGCGTTCAATTCAGCGCCGCAGCCGACGAAGATTTAGAGAGGCTTTTTGATTTCATTCTTCAGCGTGAACTCGAAAGTGCAACTGGCGATCTGGACATTCCCGAACGGGCGCTACAGGCCATCAAAGACGGAATAGGCTTTTTGAGGTCATCGCCATTTGCCTGTCGCAAGGTCGGAGCGAGTCCCTTCAT
>CAJBVC010000209.1 GCA_903958915.1 uncultured beta proteobacterium | reverse complement strand
TCGCGCGTCGGCATCAATCCCGTCACATTGGCGGTAAACACCTCGCGTTCACTGGCATGCTTGGAGAGGTTGCTAATGATCTCGCCATAGCCAAACACGCCCATGGCGATGACGATGAAGCCGATGCCATCGGTGAGTTCCGGAATGTCCATGCTGAAACGGGCCACACCTGAATTGACGTCGGTACCCACCATGCCCAGCAGCAGCCCCAGCACAATCATCGCAATGGCCTTGAGCAGGGAGCCTGAGGCCAGCACCACTGCACCAATCAAACCCAGAATCATCAGGGAAAAATACTCGGCGGGACCAAACTTGAAGGCCAGTTCGGTCAGTGGCGCGGCAAAGGCTGCCAGGATCAGGGTACCTACGCAACCGGCGAAAAAAGACCCCAGACCAGCAGCCGCCAACGCCGGACCGGCACGGCCCTGGCGCGCCATCTGGTAACCGTCAATCACGGTGACCACGGACGACGACTCCCCGGGCAGGTTGACCAGAATGGCGGTGGTCGAACCACCATACTGCGCACCGTAGTAGATGCCCGCCAGCATGATCAACGCTGCCACCGGCGGCAGCGCGTAGGTCGCCGGCAGCAGCATGGCGATGGTCGCCAGCGGACCGATGCCCGGCAGGACGCCAATCAGTGTACCGAGCAGACAACCGATAAAGGCGTACATCAGGTTTTGCAGCGTGAAGGCGACGCCAAAACCCAGTGCGAGGTTGTTGAACAAATCCATGGCTAACCCCTGGTCAATTGCTGAAATAGGCAGGCCACACCGGGAACTGCAGGTTCAGCAGCTTGATGAAAGCGCCATAACTGACGATTGCCAAAATGGTTGCCAGCACCGCAACCTCCTTGGGCTTGAATGTATCGCCCGCCAGGCTGGCAATGAAGGTGAGCGCGTAGATTCCAACGATCAGCCCCAACGGCCGCAATCCAATGCTGGGCAAGCCACCAATCATCGCGCCAAACACCACGTTGGCCAGAATGATGAAGATCAGCGGTCGCCAGGCAAAAGCGCCCACCTTATGGCCGTCCACCGTTTCCACCACCATCGCCTTGAAGGCGATAAGCCCACCCAGCAATGCCAGCAGAATGCCCAGCGCCAACGGAAAGTAGCCCGGTCCCATGCGCGCACCGGTACCGATGTTGTAGGTAGCCGCACCCCAGGCAAAGGCGACGCCGACCACCATAAACATGAGCCCGGAAAAAAAATCTCTTTGACTTTTAATATTCACCCGCCGTCTCCTCGCAACACACTGTAGCGTCCATTTTGCACGCAATCGCTTTTCGCACCAGACCTGCGCGTCACCCTCAGGACAACGGTGGTGTTGATGTCAGCACCTCTTCAATCACCGTCAATCCTTCCGCCACCCGCATGGCACCGGCCAGCCGCAACGGGCGCATGCCATCGGTGACCGCCTGTCTGCGCAGGGCATCGATACTGGGGTCGGCACTGATACGAGCTTTCGTTGCCTCGGTGACCACCAGCAGTTCGTACAGACCCATGCGCCCCATGAACCCGGTCATGCGGCAGTCCACACACCCCACCGCTTTGTAGGGTTTGTAGCCCCCGGTAATCTGCCAGGGTGTGATGACTGCGGCGAGGTCCTCGCGAGTCAGTTTCTCGTCCCTCACTTTGCACTGTTTGCACAGGGTGCGCACCAGCCGCTGCGCCAGCACACCCAGCAAGGTGGCATTGATCAGGTAGGGCGGGATGCCGAGCTCCATCAGCCGCGTTACCGCTGAGGGTGCATCGTTGGTGTGCAGGGTGGAGAACACCAGGTGTCCGGTGAGCGCCGCTTGCACTGCCATCTCGGCGGTTTCCAGGTCGCGGATTTCGCCCACCATGATGATGTCGGGGTCCTGCCGCATGAGAGCACGCAGTCCCTGCGGAAAGCCAAAGTCGAGCTGCGGCTGCACCTGGGTCTGGTTGAACGCGGGCTCGATCATTTCGATCGGGTCTTCGACTGTGCTCACGTTGACCTCTTCGGTCGCCACCCGCTTCAGTGTGGAGTACAGCGTGGTGGTCTTGCCCGAGCCGGTGGGGCCGGTCACCAGAATGATGCCGTGGGGCCGCTTGACCAGCGCCTCCCAGCGTGCAGCATCATGGGCGGAGAAGCCCAGCGCATCCAGGTCTTTGACCGCATTGTCCGGGTCAAAAATCCGCATCACCATCTTTTCGCCAAAGGCGGTGGGCAAGGTGGAAATACGCATTTCGATCTCGTCACCGCGCGGGTTGCGGGTCTTGATGCGGCCATCCTGCGGGCGGCGTTTCTCGATCACGTCCATGCGCCCCAGCAGCTTGATGCGGGCGGTCATGGCGGTCAGCACCGCCATCGGCATCTGGTAGACCGGGTGCAGCACGCCGTCAATGCGAAAGCGGATCACGCCCTGCTCGCGCTTGGGCTCCAAATGAATATCGCTGGCGCGCTGGTCAAACGCATACTGCCAGAGCCAGTCCACCACCTGCACCACGCTTTGATCGTTGGCATCGAGTTGTTTGCTGGTCTTGCCCAGCTCCACCAGTTGCTCAAAGCTGGCGCCGGTCGGGTTGCCGCCGGCCTTGTTGGCGGCCCGCACCGATTTGGCCAGGGCAAAAAATTCGGCGGTGTAGCGGTGAATATCGTGCGGGCTGGCCAGCACCCGGCGCACGGT
>CAJBVC010000208.1 GCA_903958915.1 uncultured beta proteobacterium | reverse complement strand
GCAAGTGCCTACGCCCAGCGGAGGCGTGGTGGAGGTGACGGTGCCGCCCAACGCGCGCGCTGGCCTCAAACTGCGCCTCAAGGACCGTGGCCTGCCCGGCAAGCCGCCGGGGCACTTGTATCTGTTACTGGAGATTGCGCTGCCACCGGCCGACACCGACGCCGCCCGCAAAGCCTATGAACAACTGGCCCAGGCCGCGCCGTTCAATCCAAGACGCTTTTTGGGCGTTAGGGGAGCACCATGACCCAGTCTAGCTATGCCACTGTGACCGTGGAGGCCGTGGTCGCCATCGACAGCGAGAACCCGATTGCCGCCATGGAGTTGGCCCATGCCTGTGGTGCCGACATGGCCTGGGTGGTGCAACTGGTGGAGGTGGGCATCGTCAGCGCTGCGCCGTCTGCGACGCCGCCCGACGAATGGCGCTTCTTCAGCGCTGACCTGCAGTGCGCATTGGAGGCGCGCCGTCTGGAGCGCGACTTTGGCGTGGGGCTGGAGGCCGCTGCGCTGATCCTGGATTTGCAGCACGAGGTGCGACGGCTCAAAGCTGCTCTGCAGGCACAGCGTCGCTGAATGCGGGTGGCGCGGGCGCG
The DNA here is from genome assembly GCA_903958915.1 of uncultured beta proteobacterium. Taxonomy (GTDB): domain Bacteria; phylum Pseudomonadota; class Gammaproteobacteria; order Burkholderiales; family Burkholderiaceae_C; genus Allorhodoferax. The sequence continues at coordinate 1,964 of CAJBVC010000208.1, read as the reverse complement.
GCCCGGGGCGCATGACTGCTGCGTGGAAACCCGTATCCGTGATCCAATTGGTGCCCGTCGCGTCATTTGATCGGCCCAGAGAAAAAGGACAAGCCCATGAAGCGGATCCCCTATTCAACTATTGCGTTGCTGGTTCTTGTGCTGGGTACGTTCAAGGCGCAACCCGCCAGCGCGGATTTGGTGCCGATCTGGATTGACGACATTCTGATCTTCGTCGGCTCGAAGGCAAACCCCATCCTTTTCGTGACGCAAGTGCCAGTGCTCAACGATTTCACCAGCCGCGGATCGACATTTGGCAACCACGGCGCCAGTCTGGAATCGGTACCCCGCGGGGGCGACCTGATGCTGCGCTATCCGGACGGAGCACTGCGCAATTTGACCCGGGAGGCTGGTTTTGGTATGGATGGCATGCAAGGCGCCAATGCCATTGCGGTGCGCGAGCCGACAGTTCACTGGAGCGGCAGCAAGGCCGTCTTCAGCATGGTGGTCGGCGCGCCGACCCAACGCTACGAGGTCGCTCCCTACTACTGGCAAATGTATGAAGTAACCGGTTTGGGCAGAGGTCAAACTGCCAGCATCACCAAGGTGCCCAACCAGCCAGCCCTGTACAACAACGTGTCCCCGCTGTACGGCACGGATGATCGCATTCTGTTTACCTCGGATCACCCACGAAACGGCCAGGCCTATTTGTATCCGCAGCTCGATGAATACGAAAGCGCGGCTACCGTATCCGGTATCTGGAGTCTGAATCCCGCTGTGCAGGGCGACTTGCGCTTGCTCAACCACACCCCCAGCGGGGCGTTCTCGCCATCCATCGACAGTTTTGGGCGAGTGGTATTTATCCGGTGGGACCACTTGCAACAGGACCAGCAGGCGGATGCTGACCGGGCTGCACCTGCCAATCCGCCAAACGGCTCGTTCACGTATGCGGATGAAAGCGCCGGCGCGCTCGCCACCACTTTACGCACCGACATGTTTCCCGAAACCCGTGCCGACACCCCCAGCGGTGTCTTTGGACCCGATAACGGCTATACCAACAACCTGTTCACACCATGGCAGATCAACGAAGATGGCACAAAAGAAGAAACGCTGAACCATATCGGGCGGCACGAGCTGTCGTTTGGCTATATGCCGCCGTCGTTCAGCAGTGACCCGGCATTGTCTTACTACACCAACGATGCGTTACACGCCAACACCAAGCCAATACGGATGGATGGAGGCCTGTTTCATCTGCGGGAAGATCCCGTGAAGCGCGGCACCTATTACGCGATTCTGGCGCGGGAATTTGGTTCGCTGACGTCCAACCAGATCGTCAAGTTGTCGGGCGGTGAGCCCATGAGCCCGAACCAGATGGTGCTCAGCAATGTGACGCCCATGCCGACGCCCAATACCAACAACTTGCCGGGAGGGCGCTTTCGCAACCCGCTGCCGTTGGTGTCCGGCACCCTGATTGCCAGCCACACCCCCACGGTTGCGGCGAGCGCGGCAGACATGCTTGATTTTCGTCTCAAACCTTTGATACCTGATTCGGCAAGCGGGCTGTACCAGGCCGGCAGTTCGCTGACCGGCGGCATCATCAAGTATGCTAACTTGGAGGTTTGCGGCCAACTCCGCGCGACTAATCCGGGTGCGGGCAATTTGGATGGGCGACCGCCAGCTTTTGCAGCAGTGGGGGCAATGGTGGGGGCTAACGCGTCCGCCATGGACAAGTCACCTGCCCACAGGACGAGCCTGTGGACAGCCAGCTGCGACCTACGACCATCAACCTATCAGGCGCTACGAATTCGTTCCCATCTGGGGCTATATGGTTTTTCTACTGTACAGCATGCGCCGGGTGAGTTGCCCAGATTGCGGCGTGAAGGTTGCGGCGTGAAGGTTGAGGCGGTGCCATGGGGTTGTGGCAAACACCAGATGACCACCGCCTATGTCCTGTTTCTGGCGCACTGGGCCAAGAAGTTATCGTG
>CAJBVC010000207.1 GCA_903958915.1 uncultured beta proteobacterium | reverse complement strand
TGCCGGTGGCTACCCGTCCCCAAAAAATGCGGCGACCCTGCGTTGTATCGGCTGAATTGTGCAATTTCTCCACCCACTGGACCGGAAAGGCAAACGGAACGTCGCTCTCAGCGGCGGTTACCGGAAGGGTTTCCAGCAGGCCTAGCAGGCTAGGCCCGGTGTATCCACACCAGCCTGGGTTGGTGGTAACCACGTTGTGGCCATGGAGCGCCGACATCGGAATGGTGGCGCGCACAACGATGCCTGCATCCTTCGCAAACGCTTGTAGCGAGTCGCTGATCTTTTCAAAGGCAGTCGCAGCATCATTGCCCAGCGCATCAAGTTTGTTCACGGCAAAGACAATGCTGGGCACGCGCAGCAAATTGACCAGCAGAGCGTGGCGGCGGGTTTGTGGCAGCAGTTCCACCAGGCCATCCACCTTCCATTGCAGCTTGGTGGCGTCCACCAGCACCACGGCCGCATGGGCACTGCTGGCGGCCGTGACCATGTTGCGGGTGTATTGCTCGTGGCCAGGGGCGTCACCAATGATGAATTTGCGCGCCGGCGTGGCAAAGTAACGGTACGCCACGTCGATGGTGATGCCCTGTTCACGCTCGGCCGACAGGCCATCGGTGAACAGCGCCAGGTCGGCGGTACCGCTCCTGGATACGTTGGCAAGTTGGTCTTGCAGCACCGAGCGGCTGTCCACCAACAGCCTGCCAATCAGCGTGCTCTTGCCATCGTCCACACTACCGCAGGTGATGAAGCGCAGCGCTGATGCAGTGTCATTTGTGCCCACAGCGCCCGTGGAATGTGCGTGATTAGCTATTAAAGTTGTAGTGTTCATGTCGTTATTCGCTTGTCGGTTGAGTGTTCGGATTAACGGAGGGGGCACTGCCGGGCCGGTCTTGGTGTGCCCCGGTTTATTGGGGTCAGAGTCCAAAATCTACCGCCCCTTGGGCGTCCCTACGGGTGCTTCGCATAGATATTGAAATCCGACCCCAAAAAACCTGTACCTCGCTTCAGCCCCTCAAAAGTACCCATCCTTTTTGCGTTTTTCCATGGAGGCTTCGGAGGTTTTGTCGTCCATCCGGGTTGCGCCGCGTTCGCTCACGTCAGCCTGCAGAGTCTCGATCACGACCTCGGCTGCGGTGGCAGCCAGGCTGTTCACCGGGCAGGTGCAGGTGATGTCTCCCACGGTGCGAAAACGCACATCGCAGGACTTGATGGTTTCGCCAACTTTTGCAGGGGTGAGGTCTGTCACCGGAACCAGCAGCCCCTTGCGCTCCACGACATCGCGCTTGTGGGTGTAGTAGAGCGAGGGCAGGGCAATGTCTTCCCGGTCGATGTACTGCCACACGTCGAGTTCGGTCCAGTTGCTGATCGGGAATACCCGGAAATGCTCTCCCGGGTGCAGTCGGGTGTTGAACAAGGTCCACAACTCGGGACGCTGGGCCTTTGGCTGCCACTGCCCGAAGCTGTCGCGGTGCGAAAAGATGCGCTCCTTGGCGCGCGCTTTTTCCTCGTCGCGACGTGCGCCACCAATCAGGGCATCAAAGCGGAACTCGTCTATTGCCTCCAGCAAGGTGACCGACTGGTGCACATTGCGACTCTCGCCCGGGTGCGCCAGGCGCACGGTGCCACGGGCCATCGAGTCTTCCACACTGCGCACAATCAGCTCGGCTCCCAGTTCCCTGGCGCGCAGGTCGCGAAAGTCGGTCACTTCATGGAAGTTGTGGCCGGTGTCGATCATCAAGAGCGGGTAGGGGAGGTTTCCTGCGCCAAATGCTTTCTCGGCACACTTGAGCATTACCAGCGAATCCTTGCCTCCCGAAAACAGTAGGGCAGGTCGCTCAAACGCAGCTGCTACTTCGCGCAGGATAAAGATTGTCTCTTCCTCCAGCGCGTCGAGGTGCTGGTTGGAGAGGCGCTCGAAATGGGTGGGTTCTGTCATTGCGTTCATGGAGCGATCTCTTGTATTGGATTGGAGGCTTTTACGTGCAGGCCGCATTCCTTGTCGGCGCCACCTTCGAGGTTGTGCTCCCACCACCAGCGGCCCGAGCGGAAGTCCTCGCCCAAGGTCACTGAGCGGGTGCAGGGCTCACAACCTATGCTGGGAAAAAACGCATCGTGCAGGGGGTTGTAATCGAGCTGGTTTTCACGAATCGTGTGCCACACATCGCCCCAGGTCCAACTGGCCAGTGGGTTGATCTTGGTGCGCGATTCACTCATGTCCACCAGTGGCACATCGGCGCGCGCGCCCGACTGTTCACGGCGCAGACCGGTCACCCAGGCTTCCTTGCCCGCCAGGGCCCGCTCCAGCGGCTCCATCTTGCGGATGCCACAGCAGGATTTGCGCAGTGCGACGCTTTTGTACATTGCGTCCTTGCCTTCACGCTCCACAAACTGCACCACCGCTTGCTGCATCGGGGCATACGAGGTGACGGTGGCCCGGCTGCTGGCCCTGAAGCGCTCCAGCAGATCCAGGGTTTGCTGGTGCAGGACGCCGGTATCGAGCACGAATATTCCAATGTCGAGCTGCAAGCTGTTGATCAGGTGGCTGATCACCATGTCTTCGGCGCCCAGACTGGAGGCTTGGACAATGCTTGCTGAAGCACCATTGCCGGAGCCGTACTGTGCGGCCGCCTGTGCCAGCACATTCTGCGCCTCGGCCAGCTTGATCACGTAGTCGCTGGAAGGGTGGGCGTGCAGTTCGATAGCACTCATGCGGCGGCTCCTTTTCGAGCGTAATGTGGCCGTACCGCCACCGCATCGCCCTGGTAGAAGCTTGCGTACCGGTCGAACTGGGCTTTTGCGAACTCCGGGTTCTGGTCCTCGCGCAGCACCGCTGCATCAAAACCGGTGCGCTCCATTTGCACGAGCTGGTCAATCAAGACGTCGCCCGTGGCGCGGATCTCACCGACAAAGCCCAGACGCCTGCGCAGCAGAAAAGCCTGGCTGAAGGCACGTCCATCGGTGAATTTGGGGAAGTGCAGATCAATCCGGGACACGCCGTTCAGATCCAGCGACCGCGGATCTTCCGTGTTGGCTACGCTGAGTACATTGAGGCCATGCACGCTTGCAGCATCTGCGTGGGCAGCTATTATTTTCATAGTAGTCATGGTTGTGGGTCAGGCTTCCTGAGCGTCTTTGGCAAAGTTGGCATGTTTGGGCAGCATGTGAAGTTCTTCATGTTTTTCGTTCAAGCGCGCTGCGTTGGCGGCAGCCTTGAAGGTATCCAAACCGATGCGCTGGATGCAGTCGACAAAGGTCTCGCCGCTATGGCGGTACACCCGATACGTGTCGAGCAAGGCTTCCACCACGCCTGGTACTTCCAGGGCGCCAAAGGCGGGACCGACAATCTTTCCGGGTGTGGCTTCACCACTCAAGGCAGAGCCGTCGGAGCCGCCCACTGACACCTGGTACCACTCCTTGCCATCCTTGTCCACACCCAAAATTCCAATGTGTCCGCTGTGGTGGTGACCGCAGGAATTAATGCAACCACTGATGTGCAAGTCAATCTCGCCCAGGTCGTGCAACTCGTCCATGTCCTGGTAACGCTCGGTGATGGCTGCGGCAATCGGGATCGAGCGTGCATTGGCCAGCGCGCAGAAGTCGCCTCCCGGGCAGGCAATCATGTCGGTGAGGAGTCGCACGTTGGAGCGTGCCAGACCCGCGTGGGTCGCCTCCACCCACAGCGCGGGGAGGTCTTCTGCGCGGACCCAGGGCAACAGGAGGTTTTGGTCATGCGTCACCCGCAATTCGCCGGCGCTGAAGGCGTCGGCAAGGTCGGCAGCGGTGTCGAGTTGGTCGGCATCGGCATCGCCTGGCGCTTGGCCCAGGCGTTTGTACGAAAGGGTCACGGCCCGCAGGCCAGGGTTCTTATGGGCTGCTACATTTTGCTGCAGCCAGCGCTGGTAGGCCACTTGTCGGTCTGCGGCAATTACTATGGGTTTGATAGCACCTTGCGCTTGCTGCGCAAGCGCTGGCGGCACAAAGCATGCTGAAACACGGTCCAGTTCCGCCTGCGAAATGGTATGCGGTGCGCCATCCACTTCCACGACGTCCCGGTACTCTGCCTCCACCTCGTCGATATAACGTTGCCCTTGCGCCTTCACCAGAATCTTGATGCGCGCCTTATACAGGTTGTCGCGCCGGCCCCAACGGTTGTAGACGCGCACCAGCGCTTCCAGGTAGTTCATGATCTGTGCCCATGGCAGGAACTCGCGAATCAGGGTGCTGATGACCGGCGTGCGGCCCATGCCGCCACCCACAAACACCTTAAATCCCAGTTCGCCTTCGCTGCTCCGAACCAGATGCAGTCCTACATCGTGCCAGCGCGTGGCAGCGCGGTCTTCTGTCGCACCAGTGATGGCGATTTTGAATTTGCGCGGCAGAAAAGCAAATTCGGGGTGCAAGGTGCTCCATTGGCGCAGGATTTCAGCGAACGGGCGCGGATCGGCAATTTCGTCGGCGGCGACGCCAGCGCGCTCATCGGTGGTGATATTGCGGATGCAGTTGCCGCTGGTCTGAATGCCGTGCATGTCGACACTGGCCAGCAAGTCCATTACATCGGCGCTTTTGGCCATCGGTATCCAGTTGAACTGCACGTTCTGTCGGGTGCTGAAGTGGCCAAAACCCACGGGGAGGTGGGTCGTGCCCCACGCCGCCTGGGCACCGATGGCACGCTCAAAAACCTCTTTGTTCGGGTGGTCGTATTCGCGCGCAATGCGGGCCAGCACGCGCATCTGGGCGCTGGAAAGTTCGCCATAGGGCACCGCCACACGGAGCATGGGGGCGTAGCGCTGGATGTACCAACCATTCTGCAAACGCAACGGGCGGAAGTCATCGTCGCTCAACGTGCCTGCCAGATTGCGCTCGAGCTGGTCGCGGTGCTGCGCCGCACGGGCACGAATGAAATGACGGTCGAAGTCGGTGTACTGGTACATAAATGGTGTTTTACAAAGCGATGAGCTTGAAACCGGCGTAGGCGAGCAGGACGGAGAGCAGGGAGCGGATTACACGGTCCGGCGTTCTGGACATCAGGTGCGAGCCCAACCAGATGCCCGGCAGTGAGCCGGCCAGCAGCGTTGCCAGCAAAGACCAGTCCACCGAGCCGATGGACGCATGCCCCAGGCCGGCGACGAGCGTCAATGGCACTGCGTAGGCAATGTCGGCCGCAACGATGCGTGGCAGGGGCAAGAGAGGATACAGAATCATCAGAACCGTCACTCCAATGGCACCCGCACCCACCGAGGTGAGCGTTACCAGCGTGCCAATAAGTGCTCCAAACAGCACTGGCAGGCTCCAGTGGCGCGGGCGCGTGGCGTGATGTTCTTGCCCTGGAGATACGCTGTTCGGCAGCGCTTTGCCGCGAAGCGCCTTGAACAACGTGGCCGCGGCTGTTAACAGCAATGCCGCACCCAGGGTGGTGGTCATGATGCCTTGCACCGTGCTGCTGGCAGGGCCAAGGGCGTTTAGAAACCACAGGGTCAAGAGCGACGCCGGAATGCTGCCCGCAGAGAGATTGCGCACCACCGGCCAGTCAATGCTGTTGGTGCGCGCCAGTTTCACCGTGCCGCCCATCTTGGTAAACGCGGCAAACAGCAGATCGGTACCCACGGCCAGATAGGGCTTCACGCCAAAGAAAAATATCAGGATCGGGGTCATGAGCGAGCCGCCGCCCACCCCGGTCAATCCGACAACCAGACCGACGAAAAAACCCGCAAAAACAAACGTCAATTCATGCATGGCCGCGACTGTAGCGACCACGCTTTATTTCGAAAACTATTTTTTTGCTATTTCCATATACTCATGCCGCATATAGAGTGTCCTTCGCGGATCGATCGTGCTACTGCATAACAGAAAGAATGCTGCTGTAGTCGTCTTTCCAGGGTTTGAAGCCAGCGCGGGCATCGACAGTGGTGGCCGTGCGCAGATCAGGGTGGCTAAAGAACGCACCATCGCTGCCTATGAGTGCCCAGACCGAGTGGTAGGTTTGCTTCTCAGAATCGCCCTCGGATTCCACCAATCGGATCTGCTTGCCAAAGTGGTTGGCTGCTGCTTTGACCACCGGACGTAAGTCCAGAAAACGGTTGGTGATGTGCACTGCGAGGATGCCATCGGGTTGCAGGTGCCGGAAATACTGCGCGAACGCCTCCAGTGTCAACAGGTGAATCGGCACCGAATCGCCGGAAAATGCGTCCACCGCCAGGATGTCGAAATGCTGGTCCGCCTCACGCTCCAGTTGCAGCCGTGCATCGCCCAATACGATTTCCGTGGCTGCGGCAGTGCGCGACAGAAAGCTGAAATTCTTGTGGGCAATGGACACCACCAGCGGATCAATCTCGTAGAGCCGGAAGTAATCACCTTTACGTCCATAGGCCACCAACGTGCCGACCCCCAAACCGATGACGCCGGCACGCACGGGGCCCTGGGCCGCCTTGATCTGCATAGTCTTGCCGGAACCCGCGTCGGTGCTGTAGTAGGTGGTGGGTTGGTCCAGTTTGTCAGGCGCCGTGAACTGTCGCCCATGGGTGATTTGCCCATGGCGCATGCTGCGCGAGCCCCAGCTCTCGTTGTGGAAGACTTGCAGGGTGCCGTAAAAATTGCGTGCCGTGACTTCGGCACCACCGGTTTCTTCCAGGTGGTCGTCAAAGCGCAGCCACGAGATCCCGAGCAGCAACACCACCGTGAAGGCCAGCGCCGATTTGCGCAGCGCCGGGCTCGGATACTTCATGGTCGGCAACACCGCGATGGCAGCGACAATGCCGGTGAGCACAATGCCCACCGAGAGCTCGTAATTGCTGTTGAACCAGTAGGGCGCAATGATGCCGACAAAGAAGCCGCCCACCATGCCGCCCACTGACAGCATCAGGTAATAGCCGGTCAGGTGGCTCGGGTGGGGCTGCAGGTGCGACAGTTCGCCATGGCAGACCATGCAGGCGACAAAGAAGGCGGTCAGATTGATCGCCATCGAGGCGTAGACCGGTATTTCGTTGAGACCCATGGTGGGCAGGTAGGCGAGCACCGCCAGGGCGACCACAAACAGGGGCAGAAACACCCGGCGCTGGTACCAGCCACGGCGCTCATAGCTAAGGATGAACGACAGCAAATACAGGGCCAGGGGCGCTACCCAGATCATCGGAATGGGCGCAATATTGGTGGTCAAGAAGCTGGTGTCGGCCACCATCAGAATCGAAGGGCACGCCGCCAAAGCGGCCCACAGCACTTTTTGCGTCCAACGCGGTGCCGTGCCATCGTCGTGCGATTCGAACACCAAGGGCTTGCCGTTGCGGCCACGCCAGGCCAGCAATCCGCAGGCCACTACAAAACAGACAAACAGCCCCGACCACAGGTAGGACTGCCACAGCGTCGGAAACACCGGCTCCACCGCAATCGGGTAGGCCAGCAATGCCAGCATGGAGCCGAAGTTGGACAGCGCAAACAGGCGGTACGGCACCAGTCCCGAGCGCTCGCGGGCAAACCAGGCCTGCAGCAATGGCCCGGTGGTCGACAGCACAAAATAGGGCAGACCGATCGACACCGTCAAAAGCCCAAGAATGCGCAGCGTGGGGTTTTCGTCGCCCAGGGGTTTCCAGTCCAGACTTGGCGCAATAGGGATCAGTAACAGACTGACCAGCAGCAGACCGCCATGCACCAGACTCTGGCGCGATGGGCTGAGATAGCGAATCACCCAGTGCGAGTAGAAGTATCCCAGCAGCAGGACCAACTGGAAAAACAGCATGCAGGTGGTCCACACTGCGGCGGAGCCGCCAAACCAGGGGAGAATCATCTTGCCGATGAGGGGCTGGACCTGAAACAGCAAAAAGGCGCTCAGGAATATCGTCAGACCGTAATGCACGGTCAATCGCAGGTCAATTTTCATGGGAAATCCGGGAGTGGGCCAGCAGGTTGGCGCATAGCTGGATGGTAACCTGTCAGTCAAGGGCAAAATGGCGTTGTACCGTGCTTTCAAAAACACGGTAGAGTTCACGCTGACTGTGTGCGCGCATTGCACCTTGGTGCAGCAGCTTCAGGGGCGGTCAAGGCAATCAATCGGGTTTGTAAGTCAATGAATATTTGGGTCAAGGTGGTGGGATTCACGGATGTGGAGCGACACTCGCTCAATACTCTGTTTCGTCTGTCGGTGCGCCGCTCCCCCTGTTACAGCTTGTGGACTCCCGAGCAACCGTCACAGCCCCATGTGGCCTTGATTGATGTGGACTGCTATGAAGCGGGGCTCGAGTTGGCATCACCTACGCTCAATCCGCATCTGAAACTGATTTGTGTCGGCAACGATCCACCTGCGCAGGCGTGGCGCACTTTCTCGCGTCCGGTCGATTGGCATGCATTGGTGCGCGCACTTGACAGCCTGTTTGCGTCGTTGGGAGAGGTCGATATTGACCTGGACCTGGGTGATTCGCAGGACAAGGTGGTACCGCCCGGAGTGCGGGTTGCGCTGCTGGCGGGTTTTCCGGTGGAGCAGGGGCTGTACCTGCGCGCGCGCCTGGCACTGGCCGGGATGACCGATGTGGATGACGCGCCCAACGGTCAGAGTGCTACCAGTTTCCTGGCACGGCGCCATTACGACCTGGTCATTGTGAGCACCGCGCTGGCGGATGTGAACCCTTGGTCCCTGGTGCGATCCCTGGAGGTGCTGATGGCGCCGCCACAGTCGGTGATCGTGGCATCCAGGGCACCCACTTGGGCTACGATCGAGCAGGCCGATCAGTTAGGCTGCCTGGGGCTGCTGGAAATTCCCTTCAACCCGCAGCAAGTGGCGAGTTTGCTCAATCGCGCCTGACGTTGCGCGTCACCTTGCGGTGACGCATCGCATCGAGGCTGCGTGCCAGGCGGGTTTCGATGGGCAACGGCTCCCCGCACACCCTTGCAGCCAGCAACTCGGCGCACAGGGTCGAAAAGCTCAAGCCCCGCGAACCCATGCCAACGCACAGCCACAACCCGGGCGCGACATCCGCATCCACCGGACCCACCAGAGGCAACCGGTCGTGGGTGACGCAACGGGTGGCCGACCACAGCGTCACCGGAGCACCTTCCAGGCATTGCGCCAGTTCCCTGCCGTGCGGTGGCGCCAGATGTTCCAGTCGTGCCATATTGGCGCTGTGTTGTGGCCAAAGGTCCGCTGCCCGCGCTGTATCGGTTTCAAAGCTGGCGCCGACCAGCCAGTGCACACCGTGCTGGCCCGGGAAGGAGGGCACAAAGCAGCCCTGCCCATTGACTGGCGTCGGTGGCAGGTCGGGCATCTCTTCGTGGTAATGCCCGGTACTGACGGTGCCGTGCACAGCCTGCAAATCGAGGATACGTTCGTAGAAAGTCGTGGACCCAAGGAGCGGTTGCAATAAAGTTCTGCAGCCCAGCGCATTGGCCAGGACCACCAGGTCGAATGGTCCACTGCGTTGGCCGGCGGTGTCGCCCAGCAACCACATGCCCTTGTCGTTTGTCAGTGACTCGATGGCGCGCAATCCATGAAATGAAATGCCGGGGTGGTCAAGCAGTGCCCCCACCAGGGCTGCGGGCTTGACCCAGGCCGCTTGGGCGTGCCACAGCGGAGCATGACCGGGTTTGCGCTCGAGGACGCCACTGGGCTCCCAGTCTTCGCCCTGCACCAGCAACTCCCGGGCACGCTGGACCATGAGGCGTGTTCCGCCGCGGGTTAGTCGCGACCTCGGGTTGTCGTCGGCCGATACATGGGGTACGGCCAGGCCTACCGGTAGACCGGAGGCTTGGGAAGCAGGAGTAGCTTCCTGGTCGAAGACGCTGACTTGCCAGCCGCGTGTCGCCAGGGCTCGCGCCACACTGGCACCGGCAATGCCTGCACCGACCACGGCGCAGCGGCCGGGCTTGTGCTGTGCGTGGAGGCTGGGTGCTGTTCGGAGGTTGGGTGCTGGTTGGAGGTTGGGCGCTGGTTGGAGGTTGGGCGGCAGAGCGTTCTGCTCCGTGTCCCCCGCCCGCAGCGCGGGCTCCTCCTTGACCTGCGCAGAACGCTCTGCCGCCGAGCCTCCTGGGGGGCGTAGTGTTCGTCGAGGCTTTACATCCCAGGAGGGGTCGTATACGAAGTGGCCAACGCCTGTTTCTACCGGCCCCGCTGTGTGGACAAAGCCTGCTGCCTTAAGCCACGCTGTCTGCAGGTCTGCAGGGGTCATGCTCGGGGAGTCATCGGAAATGCGCGGTGCTTCGTGCAGGTACACAACGGTCCTGCGCTTGCACCGTCGGGCCAGCAGTTGCGCTGCCCATTTATCAGGCAGAGTACCGGTGAACACCGTGTCGGCCGTAAAGGTCTGCTCGGCGAGCATGGCGTTGATTTCGCCAAGACACAGGGTCAGCGATACCTGTCCACGTTCGAAACTCAGCCGGTGAAACCCAGGTTCCAAAGCGGCACAGAGAGGAGCCAATGCGCTATTCCACCGAGTGCCTTCCGAAGCGATGCCCACGTAGTGCAGCATGCGGGGTCGGCGCAAATCGCTGCGCCAAAGCCGCTGGACCTCGAGAAAGCGTGCACCCTCTCCAAATGCGGTGTCCAGAACCGTCCATGCGTGGGTGCTGGCCCAAGCCTGGGCCATTTCCTGCGATGCCAATCCCAGGGTGGCATCCCCGTCCATCAGAGGACTCAGGCGGCGCTCGGTGGCACGTAGCCCTGCGCCGCGTCTGCGCCTTCACCGAAAAAGTGGTTTTCCATCTGGCGCGCCAGATACTGACGTGCCCTAGCATCGGCCAGGTTCAGCCGGTTTTCATTGACCAGCATGGTCTGGTGCTTGAGCCAGGCCGCCCAGGCCTCCTTACTGACGTTTTCCCAGATGCGTTTGCCCAGTTCGCCAGGGTAGGGCGGGAAATCCAGACCATCGGCGCTGTGGCCGAGCTTGATACAGTTGACGGTGCGTGCCATGAAGAAACCTTCGTTAAATGAGCGGGAGTTGTTCGCTGCGGTCGATGCCAACCGCGAGCGCGAATCTTATTCGGTTTGGCGAAACCCGGGCTAAAGCAGGGAACTTCGCAGCGACAATTGGCACCAACGGCGACAGCAGCTTGCAAGAGGCATGCTGCGAAGCATTGAAAAGGATGGCGATTTTGAACTTGTTGAACCAGTGGTTGGACCACGCGCCTCGACGCGTCTATGGCCTGATTGCCTTAACTTGCCTGGCACTGCTGGGCTACGGACAGTACCTGCAGCATGTGGTGGGCTTGAACCCGTGCCCGATGTGCATCGTGCAGCGTTACGCTATGTTTTTGGTAGCTGTCTGCGCTGTATTGGCGGGGGCTACTGGCAAAAGAGGCTTGCAACTGACCGGAGGGCTGCTGTTGATTGTGGTGGCTGCCGGGGGCGCCTACACGGCTGCACGGCAAAGCTGGCTGCAGTGGTACCCGCCCGAAGTGTCGTCGTGTGGACGCGACCTCTACGGGATGATTGAGGCTTTCCCGCTGCAACGGGTGATCCCCATGATTTTCAAGGGCAGTGGCGATTGCACCGCGATTGATTGGACCTTTCTGGGCGGAACCATCGCCAACTGGGCGTTTCTGTGCTTTTGCGGCATGGGTCTGGTTGCCATGCTCCTTGTTTGGCGGGCATTTCGAGGCCCGACGACTGTGGCCTGAAAGTCACCATGCCCACATTCGATCCGTTCCATTACCCATACGCTTCCCGCCGCAATGTGGTTTATGCCCGGCGCGGTATGGTGGCAACGTCGCAACCCTTGGCAGCCCAGGCGGGCCTGAATGTGTTGCAGCGGGGTGGCAATGCCATTGACGCTGCCATCGCCACGGCCACTGCCCTCACGGTGGTGGAGCCCAATGCCAATGGTATTGGTGGCGACGCATTTGCGCTGGTGTGGCACGGTGGCAAGTTGCACGGGCTCAATGCCAGCGGACCTTCGGCAGCTGCGATGTCATTGGATGTGACGAAGGCACTGGGTTTGACCAGCATGCCACGATTTGGCCCATTGCCGGTGACGGTACCCGGTGCACCGGCCGCCTGGGCTGCATTGGCAGCGAAGTTTGGGCGTCTTCCACTCACCGAATCCATGGCGGCGGCAATCGAGCTGGCCCGGGACGGCTATCCGGTCTCGCCGATGGTGGCTTATGCCTGGCAGCAGGCCACCCGGCTTTTTCGCAGCGAGTTCAAGGAGCCGTACTTTCGCCAGTGGTTCGATACTTTTG
>CAJBVC010000206.1 GCA_903958915.1 uncultured beta proteobacterium | reverse complement strand
CGGGCTTTGGTGGCGGCGGTGGGGCGACCTTCTGCATCCCAACCGCGGGCTTCGTAGTACTTTGGCATCATCTTGGCCAACTCGTTGACCTTGCCTTTGGCGGGGCCTGTCTTGCAGGCTTCATTGAGCAGGCGCGGGGGCAGGCTGTCGTCTTTGGCGGTGAACCCGGCACGGTTGTTGAACTCACGCTCCATGTTCCAGATGCGTTCACCAATCTTGGCCAATTCTTCAATCGTGTAGGCCTCGTCGCAGGCACCTTGCATTTGCGGTGACAGGTCTTGCAGGCCCCACGCAAACGTGGTGAAGATACACAGGCCGGAGGAGTCAAACGCAGCGGTAGCGTCCTGGAAGGCCTTCACCAGATCCGGCTTTCCTTCGTGCTCTAGCGGGTCGGTCTTGACCGGAATGCCCAACACTTCAGACGCGATGGTGTAGCCGCGCAGGTGGCAGCCACCACGGTTGGAGGTGGCATACGCCAGCCCGATACCCTGGATGGCACGACCGTCGTACGCCGGAAACTCCTGGCCCTTGGACGACATCGACAACTCGGGGTGACCGTACTTGGCAGTCAGTCGCTTGGAGCCTTGGCCAATTTCCTTGCCAAAGCCACGGCCATTCACCGTTTCTTCCGCCAGGAATGCCAAGGTCTGTGCCGAGCCAAACTTGGCATCAATGCCAATCTGCTCCTTGGTCAGTACACCCATGTCATACAGTTCCATGACCGCCCCAACCGTGGCACCAAAGCTGATCGGGTCAATGCCCTCTTCGTTGCACAACAGATTGGCATACTGCAAGGCTTCGAGATCATTCACGCCGTTGGCGGCGCCAAGTGCCCATGCCGCCTCGTACTCCAGACCACCGTTGGCACCGCGGTACTGCGGCTTGTTCTCGATGGTGAAATGGCCTTCGTCCATCTTGCTGATGCGCCCACACGCAATGGTGCAGCCAAAGCAGGCCTGGTTGGTGACCAACTGTTTCTTGCCATCGGTCTTGCGGGGCGTTGCCATGGCTTCGGCACCAATGTCCTTGGCGCCTTCGAACTGGTTGTCCCGATGGTTGCGCGTGGGCAATGCACCGACCTCGTTGATCACACTCATCAGCACCTGGGTGCCCATGGCGGGTAAACCGGTTCCAGTAACGCCGTTATCCGCCAGAACTTTCTTGGCCGCCTTCACCGCACTCATGAACGCCTTGGGGTCACGGATATTGCCAACACCCTTGGTGCCGCGTACAGCAATGGCCTTGAGGTTCTTGCTGCCCATCACTGCGCCCACGCCTGAGCGACCCGCCGCACGGTGCAGATCATTGACCACGGCCGCGAACAACACGCCGTTTTCGCCTGCCTTGCCGATGCTCGAGATACGCGTCAGCGGATCCTGCAAACTGGTCTTCAGTGCAGCTTCCGTCTCCCAAACACTCTTGCCCCACAGGTGCGAGGCGTCACGCAACTCGGCGACATCGTCGTTGACATACAGGTACACGGGGTTGGCGGATTTTCCCTCAAATATCACCATGTCCCATCCCGCCATCTTGAACTCTGCTCCCCAGTAGCCACCCGAGTTGGAACAGGCAATAGCGCCGGTCAATGGCCCCTTGGTAATGACGGTGTAGCGACCACCCGTGGATGCGGGAGTACCCGTCAGCGGACCGGTGGCCCAGATGATTTTGTTGTCAGCCGACAGAGGATCGACGGTTGCAGCCACTTCCTCCACCAGGTACTTGGTACCCAGGCCACGCGATCCCACATAGTCGCGCGCCCACTGCATATTGAGAGGTTCGGATTTGACAGTTCCAGCGGTCAGATTGACGCGGAGAATTTTTCCAGCCCATGACATAGTGTGTTCTCCTTAAACCGCAGAAGGTTGATTGCCGAGTTTGTCAGCCCATTGGGCCATCTTGCCCAGACCTGTCCAGTTGGCGTCGATGAAAGTGATGGCACCGGTTGGGCAAGCTTCCGCGCACGCCGGCTCACCACCGCACAAGTCGCACTTCTGCACCTTGCCGGTGGTTTCCACATAGTTGATGGTGCCAAAAGGACACGCAATGGTGCAGACCTTGCAGCCGACACAGGTTGATTCGTTGACCACCTTGGCGCCGGTGGCCTTGTCCACCGTGATGGCTTCGACCGGGCACGCATGCAGGCACCAGGCCTCATCGCACTGGGTGCAGGTGTACGGCACTTTCTTGCCCGTGTGGTGAAAATCAAATACCTTGATACGGGACTTGGCCGTGGCGAAAGTGCCGTAGTTCTCGAAAGAACAGGCCATCTCGCACTGCATGCATCCCGTGCACTTGTCGGGATTAATGTGCAATACCTTTTGCATCGAACTCTCCTGGGATTGTGGCGTGAATCGGACGCCTTGCCTATGAAATGAAGTACATAGCGATTGTTAGGCCGGGACTCTTTCGCGCACCTAGGTAGTAACCCTAGTGGCAATACACTTTCTTGATTTGAAGCAACATTTGATTTGACGCAAAGGCGCGCGATCGACCGCCCCTACCATGGTGGCGTTCAACAAATCAGGAGATGTCATGGCCGTTCAGGAGACCGTCAACTTTGAAGCCCTCGATGTTTGCCACCAACAAATTGCGGCACATCTGAACCGGCTCGCCGCTTTGATTACACACATCGAGTCGAGCGGCGTGGACGAGCATGCACGGCGAGAAGCAGGGGCCATCGAGACATTCTTTTCCGGCACCTCGCGTGCGCACCACGCCGAGGAGGAAAAATCTGTGTTTCCGCCACTACTGGTCTCGGGAAATGCGGAACTGGTGGCTGCCATTCGCAGTTTGCAGCAGGATCATGGCTGGATTGAGGAGAACTGGATCGAGTTGTCCCCGCAGTTGCGTGCACTGGCACTGGGCAATACCTGGCTTGATGCGGCGGAGTTCAACCACTATGCCGAAGTATTCCTGGAATTGTGTCGCGAACATATCGCCCTGGAAGAATCCATGATTTACCCCGAGTCGAAGGCGAGGTGGGCAGAACTCGTGGCGGCGCGCGCCGCACGACTGAGTGGCGCCGGCGCATAGCGCAAGTCCCGGCAATACAACAAAATGCCCCGAAAGGGGCGATCGGTACGCATAGGCTACGATGTTGGTGCAAAACCACCACCTGGAATGAACGCGCCATGATGAAACTATCCCTCTTCCTCCCCGTTGTCGGCATTTGCCTCGGTTTGACGGCCTGCGGCCAATCCAGTGGCCCAAGCGTGAGCACATTGCCCGCAGCCGATAAATCCACCCCTGCTGCTGCGCCGGTACCGGCACAGACCCGTCAGATTGGCCTGGTCATGAAGACTCTGACGAATCCATTTTTCATCGAGATGGAGAAAGGGGCACGTCGCGCCGAAAAAGAGTTGGGACTGACGCTGCAGGTCAAGACGGCAGCGCAGGAAACTTCGATAGAGCAACAAATTCAACTGG
Source organism: uncultured beta proteobacterium (assembly GCA_903958915.1). Taxonomy (GTDB): domain Bacteria; phylum Pseudomonadota; class Gammaproteobacteria; order Burkholderiales; family Burkholderiaceae_C; genus Allorhodoferax. The sequence continues at coordinate 5,154 of CAJBVC010000206.1, read as the reverse complement.
TTGAGGACCTGATCATGGCCAAGGTGGATGCCATTGTCATCGCTCCGGGGGACTCGCAGAGTCTGGTTCCCACCCTCAAGAAAGCCGCCGACGCTGGAATCAAGGTGGTCAATATCGACAACCGACTCGACACCGAAAGCATGCAGAAAGTTGGCCTGGGTGAAGTGCCTTTTGTGGGCGTGGATAACGATGCTGGCGCCTATCTGGCGGGTAAGTTTCTGGCAGACAAGGCAACGGCGCCCATGCAGGCAGCGATTCTCGAGGGCATCCGCAGTGCCAACAACGCGCGGCAGAGAATGGAAGGAGCGAAACGGGCGCTCACCGAAAACAAGCAGATCAAACTAGTTGCCTCGGAAACCGCCAACTGGAAGATCGATGAGGCCTACCAAGTAACCAAGTCGATCTTCACCAAGCACCCCGAGGTCAAACTGCTGTTCGCCGCCAACGACATGATGGCAATGGGTGCGGTGAAGTACTTGCAGGAAAGCGGCAAGGCCACGGTCCAGGTGGTGGGATACGACGCACTGTCCGAGGCAATAGCTGAAATCAAGGCCGGTCGCTTGGCGGCTACTGTAGACCAACAGGCGGCAGAACAAGGCTACCAGGGCGTGGCGTTGGCATTGAGACTGATCAAGGGTGAAAAAGTGCCTCCGGTCACGATGATTGAAACGCGGCTGATCACTGCTGCCGGGCTGAAGTAACTCCGCGTCACAGGATCCATGGGGTTCTGAAGTGCGCTTTAACATCACGGTCAAACTGTTGGGCTACCTGCTCGTGGCGGGCGTGGTGCCGCTCACGGTACTGGGATACAGCGCATTTGAGATTGCCAAGCGCGTGGTGGTGGAGCAGGCGCAGGCCGAAAATGTGCGTGTCGTCGGCAGCTTCTCCTCCTACCTGAAGTTGTACCGTGACCAGATTGACGATCTGGCCACCAATCTGGCGGGCAATGAAGCCATCGGGGTTGCACTACGAAATGCCGATATCCGTGATGCCGGGGGGTTCGATTCGCTCAACACCCGCGCACAAATTGGCTACACGCTCAACAGTTATGTGCGGGTCAAGGGATTGGCATCGTTGGATCTTTTTTCCATGGCGGGAGAGCACTTCCATATCGGCGAAACTCTCAACGTAAGCGGAGTCAAGCCCGATCTCGTGCGCTCCCTGCACGAGCAGGCCAACAGCTCCAAATCTCCTACCCTGTGGCGCGGTGTTGGTCCTAACATCAACAGGGACTCGAAGTACAAACAAGTCACCAGTGTCATTCGGGCTATACGCCATTTTTCGCCAGAGACAGGCCAGAGCGACACCGTCGGGGTACTCGTCATCAGTCTGACCAACGAGATCATGCGGGAGTACCTGCAGCGCGTGCCACTACTGGCCGGCCAGCAGCTGATGCAGGTAGATCGCCAGGGGTACATTGCCCTGCACTCCAACAGCAAGATGATTGGCCAGGCACTTGCTCCCGCACTGCTGGACATTATTCGCACTCACCGCGGTACACAGCAATTTACTCTGGATGGTGAAGATGTGCTGATGGATGTCAACAATGCAGACCCCGACCAGGGTGATCTTGTTGTGCTTACGCCCCGGCGACTGGTGACCAGTCGCGTCGACGATCTGGCACAGGCGACGATTGTGTTGCTCGTGCTGGGCTTGCTCGGCATCATCGCACTCACCTGGCGTTACGCCAGAACGGTCGTGGCACCCATTCGCGCTGTATCTCAGGGCTTTACTCTTTTGCAGCGCGACCCAGGTGCAATCCATGAGGCATTGCCGGCGGCGCAGACGCAGGACGAGATCGGTCAACTGGTGGAGGGCTACAACAACTATTTGCTGGCACTGAACGCACGACGTGAAGCCGAGAGCGAACTGCTGGTAGCCGAAGTCGCAAGAAGGGAAACCGAGACCATGCTGGTTTCGGCATTCGAGGCCATCGACGAAGCCTTCATCATCTTCGACAATCAGGACCGCATGCTTTTTTGTAATGAACGGTACCGTGAAACATTTCGGGCAACGGCTCCGGCTCTGGTTGGCGGCACCAGTTTTGAAGAAATCGTGCGATTCAGTGCTGAACATGGCCAGTACCAGACCCCCATTGACGACGTCGATCGCTGGGTCGAGGAACGCGTTGCTTCACATCGCGCCGGTAGTACACACATGGAGTACAAGCTCGACAGCGGCCGGTGGTTGAGAATCATCGAGCGAAAAACCGAACGCGGACAGTTGGTCGGGTTTGGCATTGACATTACCGAGCTGAAGGAAGCGCAGGAGGCGGCCGAAGCCGCCAGCTCCGCCAAGAGCCAGTTTTTAGCCAACATGAGCCATGAAATCCGCACACCCATGAACGCAGTGTTGGGGATGCTCAAGCTGCTCAAGACCACCACACTCACCGCACGCCAACACGACTACAGTTCAAAGGCCGACGGTGCAGCGCGCTCACTGCTCGTACTGATCAACGACATTCTGGACTTCTCCAAAGTCGAGGCGGGCAAAATGTCCCTGGACCCGCGACCGTTTCGATTCGAGCAAATGCTTGACGATTTGTCCACCGTTTTGTCGGCCAATGTCGGCACCAAGAAGCTTGACTTTCGCTTTGAGGTCGACCCCGAGATCCCTGCAGGATTGGTCGGTGACGACATGCGCTTGCAGCAGGTGCTCACCAATCTGGGCAGCAACGCCATCAAGTTCACCAATCAGGGCGAGGTCGTGTTGCGGGTGCAGGTGGTCGAGCGCAACCATGATGGCGTGTTGCTCAACTTTTCGGTGCAGGACAGCGGCATTGGAATTGCACCGGAAAACCAGGCCCATATCTTCAGCGGCTTCTCGCAAGCAGAGGCTTCCACCACGCGGCGCTTTGGAGGTACCGGATTGGGACTGTCCATCTCAAGTCGCCTGGTCAAGCTGCTGGGCGGCGAACTCAAAGTGCGAAGTCAACTGGGGGAAGGGAGCACCTTCTATTTCCAGATACGCTTGCCAATCGCCGCGCTGGTCGCTTCTGAAAGCATGGACAAGGTGGTGCCACGGGCAAGCAAACCAAACGGTCGACGTCTGGCAGGACTTCGACTGCTGGTCGTCGAAGACAACAAGATCAACCAGATGGTGGCCGAGGGATTGCTTAGTCAAGAAGGTGCGCACGTGACGCTGGCGGAAGACGGCCAGAAAGGCGTGGACGCTGTTGCCAGCACCACCCCCCCATTCGATGCAGTGCTCATGGACGTTCAAATGCCAGTCATGGATGGGTACACGGCAACCCGATCCATTCGCCAATCGCTTGGGATGCGGGACTTGCCCATCATCGCGATGACGGCTAACGCTATGGCCTCCGACCGTGCCGCGTGCCTGGACGCAGGGATGAATGACCATGTTGGCAAACCATTTGAATTGGACCACCTGGTGGATCTTTTGCTCCACTATTGTGACCAACGATCTGGTTGCGCACCTCCTCCAGTGGCTGCGGCAATTACTTCGGCGCCTGTCCATGCAAGCAATGAAGATATCGAGATCGATGAAGCGGCTGCGTTGTCCCGCATGGGCGGCAACGCCGCAATGCTGGGAACCGTTCTTCGCAGCTTCGCTGCAGATATGGCCCTGGCACCGACTGAGCTGGCGCAGGCGTTAGCCGAAGATGACCACGAACGCGCGGGGCGGATTTTGCATACCCTCAAGGGGCTTGCGGCGACGGTCGGGGCGACAAGCCTCAGTGCTGTCGCACAGCGTCTGGAAAGTGAGATCAAAGCCGTCCATCAATCAGTTGCCCCATCGGATATGTCGGCGAAGTTGCAGCTAGCGGTCGATGCCACTGCAGCCAGCCTGAAGTCCCTACTGCTGAAGTACCGTGATGTCGCCACAGAAAAGCACGAAAACGAGGCTTTGAATACACCACCGGAAGTGCTGGATCCGATCGAAATCAAACGCGAACTGCAAGTTCTCGCGTCGTTGTTGCGCAATTCGGATTTGGCAGCGATGGAATACTTTTCACGCGTGCGCGGCCACTTGACCAGCTTGCTGGGGCAGGACATGGACACCCTGTCAAAGGCGATCGAATCCCTGGACTTCAGCACGGCATCAACGCTGTGTGCATCCGCACTTGACAGCGGACCACATTGACTTCTTGTCGCCGCCTAGTGCGCGGCTTCTTCAAATTTGGCGTCTGGTTTCACTTGGCGCAGCAGCGCTGTCATGTCGTGCTGAATGCGATGCAAGGCCTCGGGGGTGTGCCCTTCAAAGCGTAACACCAGAACCGGTGTCGTGTTGCTCGAACGCAAGAGACCGAAACCATCAGGCCAATCGACGCGCAGCCCATCAATGGTGTTGATCAATGCCGGGGCAGCAAACTTCGCCAACGCGACGGCCTGCGCCACCACGATCGGCGCCTCACCCTCAGCGCAGCGCACGTTCATTTCAGGCGTAGAGAAACTGGTGGGCAATGCATCGAGCACAGCATTTGCGTCCGGCGATCGGCTGACGATTTCCAGAAGCCGACAGCCCGCATAAGTGCCGTCGTCAAAGCCATACCAGCGCTCCTTGAAGAATATGTGACCACTCATTTCACCTCCCAGCGGTGAATCGAGTTCCTTCATCTTGGCCTTGATGAGCGAATGCCCGGTTCGGTACATCAAGGGCTTGCCACCTGCGGCCTCAATGGCCGGTGCCAGACGCTGCGAACACTTGACATCAAACACGATTTGCCCGCCCGGAACGCGGCTCAACACATCTCGAGCAAACAGGATCATCTGACGGTCTGGATAGATGTTGTTGCCCTGCTTGGTCACAATACCAAGGCGATCACCGTCCCCGTCGAACGCCAACCCCAGCTCGGCATCGGTACTCTTCAAGGTGGCCATCAAATCACGCAGGTTCTCTGGCTTGCTGGGATCCGGATGGTGATTCGGAAAGTTTCCGTCCACCTCGCTGAACAGTTCGATAACTTCGCAGCCGATGGCCCGAAAAATATCAGGCGCTGTGGCACCCGCGATGCCGTTGCCACAGTCGACCACAATTTTGAGCGGACGCGCCAGGCGAATGTCCGACACAATGCGCTCCCGGTAGGTGGGCGTCACATCCACCGAGCGCACCGAACCACCGGCCTTTAGCACCCAGGATTCGTCCTCCATCATGGTGCGAATGGCCTGGATATCGTCACCGTAAATGGCG
>CAJBVC010000205.1 GCA_903958915.1 uncultured beta proteobacterium | reverse complement strand
TGTTGCGAAGCGATAAGGCAAACCCGTTTTCGACGCCTGCGCGATCCTGTGGATGAATAGATGCAAAGAAGTCTTTATATGGATCTACCGACTTATTTTTGTCGACCTCGAAGATGCGGTAGGCCTCCTCGGACCAAGAAAGCTTTTTGTTGGCCAGGTCAAGTTCCCAGCTTCCCAAATGCGCGTGCTGCTGAGCTTCTTTCAACAATGACTCACTTCTCCGCAGTTTTTCTTCTTGTTGCTTAATCTCCGTAATGTCAGTGGCACTGACAACAGCGCCTTCGAGTTTGCCCTGTGGGTTGTGCAGCACCACCCCCTCCATGAGGAAATGACGATACGTGCCACCGACGCAGCGTAAACGATGCTCTGCCTGATAGCTACCGCAGTGGCTTATTTGCTCAAACAATACGGATTTAACGACCCAAGGAAGTTCCGGTAGTTGGAAACGCATTGCGTCACATTCGCTGGGCAACATCCAAGTGTCAAGAATCTCACCGTGGAAGTGATTTGAGCGCATGCCGAGCGTTTCTTCGCAGCGTCTGTTGGTCATTACGATATGGCCAACGGGTGACAAAACGATGAGCATGTTGCCCGCGCTGTCCATTACACGCTGGATGAAGCCGCTCAAGTGTTGTTGCGTCTTGTGTGCTTGCCGAAGGGAGTTGCGCTGAATCTCCAGTTCGGAAAGCATAGTGTCTGCATGCTCCGCTTCATCGAGCATGCTCTTCTCGATCGCCTTGTTTGCCAGTAACAATGCGTCTACTTCATTCTGCAACAACTCCAACGCCGTGTTTTTCGTCCTATCCATGAGCGATACCCAAAATTTGGTACACCAGTCGGCACGTTTCGGCCACCGCACGCTTCATCGGGACAGAAAGGAATGGATGAAAAGGCTGGATCGAACATGCCTCCGCTACCACAACCCTTGGCATAGGCACATCCAAAGCTGAGAGGGCTTTTAGCAAGTAGCCCACATCGACTGCGTGCAGAGGCAAACTTGATTCTCCCAGGAGCGACTGTGCGTCGGGTTGAGAAACATGCCCCGGCTGCCCGTTTGGCTCCAACGCATCGATCAAAATCGCTTCCTGGCAATCCTCGAAAAGCGATAACGCATTCAATCCACAGGTACCGGCGTCAAAGATCTTCACATCGGCAGGAAGCCCCGCGGTTTCTGAAAGGCGGCTGTAAACGGCTGACCCAAATCCGTCGTCTCCGTGCAGTGGATTTCCGAAACAAATGACGTGTCGCATGTGGCTGTGTCAAACTGGCACGCTCATTCTTCTACCGCTTTGCAAGAAATGCACAGTGCAGACAAGGCAAGGATCGTGTGAGCGGATGATGTGACCTGTTTGGGCAGTGTCATCTTCGTTTGCCACGTTGAGCCCGACTAGACTTTGCTCCCAGTGCCCTGGTTGACCCGAACTGTCGCGTGGCGATGCATTCCACGATGTCGGAGTGATGATCTGATAGCGCTCGATGACACCGTCACTGATTGAAATCCAGTGTCCAAGCCCGCCACGGGCGGCCATCACCATTCCACAGCCATGTCCGTCGCGTTCTGCATTTTGCGGATGGGGTAGGAAGTGCGGCTCACCCAGGTGACATGAAAGCTCTTCGAGCATACGGTGTGCCTGGTAAATCTCTAAGCCCATACGACGCACTCTTGCAAACTGCCGAAGCCACGCATTGGAGCCTTCCTTGGCATGGAGATCGCGCACCAGGTGGTCTCCTCCAATAAGCAATTCGGCTAGAGGCCCAGTCTGGACAACCTTATTCCCATAGCGAGGGGCTTTGGCCCACGTGTATCGATCTGTGCCTGGGCGATAGTCTGGGACTGTCTCGCCCTGCCAAGGGTGACGCCCTTCGTTGTAGGGGCGAAACCAAGAATGGCGCACATGCTCGTTGATAAGTATGTGATTCAGCGGCTGAACTTGTTTTGTTTCTCCGTCATAAAAGCCGCCAGGCAGTATGTGAGTCGTTTCTTGTTCGGAGACATTGGGAAGGCAACCTGTTCCATACGCCAGCATGTTGGACGTTCCTGCCCCGAGTTCATGCAAACCCAATGAACGAGTCATTCGTGACAGCAACCCCCATGCACTGGAGCGATGTTTTGGGTCCTCCATCCACGAAAATAGTTCATCAGCGCTTTCAAGCTCAAGCCACCTGTCGAGCTGACCGCCAATCACATGCGCTTCATACCAGCTTTGTGCCGCATCTAACGCTGATTTGCAACTCATTAGGCGCCGAACGTCGGCGCCAGTTGTAACGCCACCAGGTAGCATGTACGAAGAATGGGGCCATTGGCCACCAAACTCGGCAATAATCCGCACGATTTGGCGAGAGACTTCAAGGGCCTGCAGATACGAAGTTCCTCTAAATGGTTCAAACGCCGCTATTGCATCGGCATACAGAGGATGAAGTTGATACTTGTCCTGACAAAAATCGGGCGAAAAGAACAGAAAGGTCTGACGAATATCGCTTTGCAATGCTTCTGCAAACAAACAAAGGTTACGGATTCGAATCGCATTAGCTGGAGCTTCTACCCCCCAAACTTGTTCCAAGGCTAATACGGCAGCATAGAGATGGGCAGTGCCACAAATGCCACATACACGCGGCGTTATCACCATCGCGTCCCTGGGACTGCGTCCAACCAATAGCTGTTCAAACCCGCGGTAAAGAGTTCCAACGGTGCGCGCCTCCACCACCACTCCGTTCTCTACGCTGAGACGGATTTCCAAATCTCCTTCAACGCGATTCAAATCGATGTTGAGTTCAATCGTGGTCACTTTTCGGACGACTCCTTCTTCAGACGCTGAGGTGCTGCCGCATTAGCGAGACTCTTATAGGCCATGTATCGGGGTCGCTCCACGCCAAGAGGAAGTCGAGCGGGGATCTTGCCAATTCGCTCGGTGTTAAAGAAGCTCGCTTCGCGGGGGAAATCTGGCCCAGTACAACCCACACAAGGGACTCCAGCGCGAGGCTTGCTGCTGACACCATTCCACAAATCGTTATTGCATACAGCTTGGGTCATTGGCCCTTGGCATCCCAAATTGAAGAAGAGGCATCCACTACCCCCAAGTTCGGTGTCCTCAATGTCATATTCGTGATGCTCGTTACGAGTGCAGCCTTGATGCACCATATTGTCAAAAAATGCCTTTGGACGGTTAAGGGCGTCCAGAGGCAATTCCAAACCACTTGCAATCCAAGCAAGGGTCTGGGTCATCGCGTGGGGATGAGCAGGGCAACCAGCTATGTTGATCACCGGCAGGCCATCTTGAGATCGCCAGTCAGGTGGGAATAATCCCCCCGGTTGACTTCGAACAAACTGCAGTCCGATGCAATCGCTTGGATTGGGGTCAGCAGCGGGAATTCCACCAAATGCTGCACAGGTTCCTATTGCAACAACAACGCCTGCGCGCTCTGCGAGGTCCCGAGTGATGTCCATCTTGGATCGCCCGTGATAGCTGTCATACATTCCTGTACCCCGCGGGGCAGTTACGATACTACCTTCCACACAAAGGATGTCTAGTCGCTGCTCTCCGGATTCGATTGACTCTAATAGCAGCCTGTGCCGGGAGGTGGGAGCGTGAGAGAGAGATGGATGCCAAAGAAGTTCGATTGTTTGCTTCTCGAGCAACTGTTGCAGGCTTGGAGCCTCGGCGCTAAGAATTGCCAGCGAGTCACCGCCGCAGGATCCAGTCTGCAACCAAAAGAGCGTCCTCATCCAAGTCTCCGAATTGGTTGAAAGCAACCTTGTTCTTTAACGGTCTCGCGACACCTAGGCAACGGCCTTGCTGATCGTGTGTTTAAAATCAGTTTAGCACTTTCGCATGATTTTGTAAGCGACGAATTGACATGATCGGTTGTGCGGATCCGCAGCGCAGTATTGCAGTGCAGCAGGACTTGAGAATGGTCCTCCGTGCCTAGTTTATTGACTTCGCGTTATCTTTTCCGATCAAAAGCGGTCCCTTGCACGCCGACGTTGACTAGGTCATTTCCACTCAATGGGCGGGAAATTGAACGTCGGCTTTGGCCAAACCGGAACAGCCGCAATGGCACACTGCTCCTGATCGCGAACGACCGCAGCCTGGCAGGTTGATTTCTACGGCAGCTTTGTGGTTCGTTGATCGTGGTTGGTCACTACAGGTCCTGACCATAACCCGACCGCCGCCGGTGGCCGCTTCCGGGTAAACCAACCTCTAGATTTTCGAGACCCACCAGCCTGCGTCCTCAATCGCAACAGGTCTTGCGCTATGGTTGAAACACTACAACACGATTCTTGCCGCCAGATTTCGCCAGATACAGAGCTGAGTCGGCATTCTTCATAACTGCTTCGGCATTAGCTTCTCCGCCAATAATGTGAGCGACACCAGCGCTTGCACCGACCTTCACGGTCGTATCTGAGCCTCTTAGTCTGATGGGTTGCGATATGGCGTCAATGAAGCGCTGCGCGATCTCGGTGGCGATGCCCGGATCTGGGCAGTCGTTAAGCACAAAGGTAAATACGTCGCCGCCCAATCGTGCAGCTACGTCTAGGGATCG
>CAJBVC010000204.1 GCA_903958915.1 uncultured beta proteobacterium | reverse complement strand
TGGTGTACTGCACACCCAGCACATCGATCGTTTCATCACCGCTGAAATCAATGGAAATGCCGTAGTAGGGCGCAAAGCCTGGATCCGGATTCAAGAACGGGAATCGGTCCCGATTGGTCATTTCCGTGCGCGACATTGACACCATGAGGTCGGTATCAGGGTCCAGGCTGCGACTGGCGTTGGCTTGGACAAAGCGCGACCCCAGGTAGCGCACGCGCGCGGCGTTGCCATATTCACCAGAATCCGTACTGCCGCGGCCTGCATCAATATTCACTGCACCCAGGCGCAAGTCCACCTCGGTGTCTGACGAAGTCCGCCAGCGCGAGGAGAAATTGACCCGACTGGTGCGGTTCGCCCCAAAGGCGCCCTTGAGGCCGCCGTCGGACACGCGGTCCACACTGATGCGGTACATGGCGTCTGGCTCGCCCCAGCCAATCCGTGCGCTGGTGTCGGCAATCGCGTTTTCCCCGCCCGTGACGCTGGCACGCATCCCGCCGGTTTCGCGAACGTCGCGTGAAATGATGTTCACCACACCCAAGAAAGCCCGTGCACCGTAAGCGGCCGAATTGGAACCGCGCAGCACTTCGATGCGCTCGACATCGTCAAGCGCCAGGCTTTGCAGGCCAATGCCGGTAGAGCCGAACAAGTACCCCGAATAGACGGCACGCCCATCCACCAGCACCTGCAATCGACTGGAAAAGTCATCGCTGCGGCCGTGGTAAGACGCCATCGGCGCATCGGTTTCATAGGAGTTGGTGGTCTGAAAACCGGGCACCATGCGCAATAGATCAGTCACGTCCCGAGCGCCCGACATCCGGATAAACTGCCGGTCGAAAATGGTCACTGCGCCCGGGGTCTCATCGAGCCGCTGGGCCAGGCGGGAAACCGACAGCACGATCGGCATGTCGCCCAGAAAATCATGCTCTGAGACCGCTTGCGCATCGTGTGCCGCGCCGAGCGCGGCCGCAAGCAGCGCGCCCATGAGTAATGGAACATTTTTCACGGTCATTGCCTCCCTCAAGTACACGTACCAGACACCTATGGTGCAATTCTGCACGCATTTGTCCCGAAAACCGAATCCTACCTGCCGCCCGATAGACAATAGCCTCCATGACCGAACAATCCTCCCCCCGCATCATTCCCGTGGTTGGGCACCGGGATGCCGGATTGGCACTGCCGGAAATAGGGCTCCATGCCGAGCTGCCGAGCGCCAACGGGGTTCTCAACGATGCACGCGGCCGCCCGTTGCACGACTTGCGCATCAGCGTCACCGACCGCTGCAATTTCCGCTGCAGTTATTGCATGCCCAAGGCCACGTTCGACAAGGACTATCCCTACCTGCCGCATGCCTCATTGCTGAGTTTTGAGGAAATCACGCGGCTGGCCCGGCTATTTGTGCAGCAAGGGGTGCAAAAAATTCGCCTGACCGGCGGCGAGCCCTTGCTGCGAAAAAACATTGAAGTGCTGATCGGGCAACTGTCGAGTCTGCGCACGCCCACGGGGTTGCCGCTCGACCTGACGCTCACCACCAATGGCTCGCTGTTGGCACGCAAGGCGTGCGACCTGAAAGCTGCCGGGTTGAAGCGCGTGACGGTCAGCCTGGACGGGCTCGACGATGCAGTGTTTCGCGCCATGAATGACGTCGACTTCCCGGTCGCCGATGTACTTGCAGGCCTGGACGCCGCGCAGGCGGCAGGTCTTGGCCCCATCAAGGTCAACATGGTGGTCAAGCGTGGCACCAACGACCACGAAATCCTGCCGATGGCGCGCCACTTCAAAAACACCGGCATCGTGTTGCGTTTTATCGAGTACATGGACGTTGGTGTCACGAACGGCTGGCGCATGCAGGAAGTGATGCCCTCGGCTGAAGTCATCGACCGTATTCACAGCGAACTGCCCCTGGTGCCTTTGGAGGCGTCTTCTACTGGCGAAACGGCACAACGCTGGGGCTATGCGGATGCCCGTGGCCAACACGACACTGCCAGCGGCGAAATTGGTGTCATCAGCAGCGTAACCCAGGCCTTCTGCGGTGACTGTAACCGGGCTCGACTCTCCACCGAAGGACGCCTCTACCTGTGCCTTTTTGCGTCGCAAGGCTACGACTTGAAATCCTTGTTACGGGGCGCGACAAGTGATGAAGCGATCAGTGCCGCATTGGGACGGATCTGGCAGCGGCGCAGCGACCGCTATTCAGAATTGCGCAGCAGCCTGGGAGCCGACTCCGGTGGGCCGGGCGGCCGTCGCATTGAAATGAGCTATATCGGCGGCTGATGGCATCCACAACGTTTCCGACGATCCCCAGGGAATCGATCACCGGCGTGGTCCTGGCCGGTGGGCGCGGCACCCGCATGGGAGGTGTCGACAAGGGGCTGCAGCCTTTTCAGGGACTGGCGCTGGCGCAATGGACGCTGCAGCGCCTTGCCCCCCAGGTCGGCACCCTGCTGGTCAATGCCAACCGCAACCTGGAGCGTTACGCCAGTTGGGGCGCCAATGTGTGTGCCGATGGCAGCGCGTTGGGCGACTACGCCGGCCCGCTGGCAGGGGTGCTGACGGCGCTGGAGCATTGCACCACGCCCTATCTGGTCACCGTGCCCTGCGACACGCCGCTGTTTCCGCAAGACCTGGTGTCGCGCCTGGCGGCGGCGCTGATCCGACAACAGGCGGATTTCGCCGTTGCCAGTGGCCGTGAAGAGGACGGCACCCAGCGATCGCAACCGGTTTTCTGCCTCATGCACACCCATGTGCGCGACAGCTTGCTTCAATTCACCCGGGCCGGCGGGCGCAAAGTGGACGCCTGGACCGCACAACATGTCACGGTACCGGTACCGTTTGACCAACCTGGCGACGATCCCCGCAGCTTCTTCAATGCCAATACCCTGGCAGAGTTGCAGCGCCTGAACACCGGATACCCTACTTTTTCTCCTGACTCTCCATGAAATCTCTGGACCAGATTGCCGCAGGCCTGCAGGGTTACGACCCGCAGGCGATGGCATGTGACGATGTACACCGCTTCCTTCAACAACTGGTCACACCGGTGACGCAGCCCGTGGAACTGCCGCTGTTGCGGACTCTGGGCAAAGTGCTGGCCAGCGACGTGGAGTCTCCCTTGGATGTGCCACCCCATGACAACTCGGCGATGGATGGCTACGCCTTTGCCGGTGCCCAATTGGCCCCAAAGGGCACGCCCTTGGTCCTGCGGGTGGTGGGCACCGCGCTGGCCGGCAAAGCCTGGAGTGGAACGGTGGCAACCGGTGAATGTGTGAAGATCATGACCGGCGCCATCATGCCGTCCGGTCTGGACACCGTGGTGCCGCAGGAGTTGGTGACAACGTCGGCCAATAGCATCAGCATCCCGGTGGGCGTGCTGGCTGCTGGCGATAACCGACGACTGCGTGGCGAAGACCTCGCCCGGGGCCGTGCAGCGCTACAAAAAGGTGAGCTTCTTACGCCCGCCAGACTAGGGCTGGCGGCCTCTTTGGGTCTCAAAACCCTGACGGTTTTTCGCCCCTTGCGGGTGGCCTATTTCTCCACCGGCGATGAGATTCTGTCGCTGGGTGATGCGCCACGCGAAGGCGCGGTGTTTGACAGCAACCGCTACACCGTGTTTGGACTGCTCACGCGCCTGGGCTGCGAGGTGCTCGACCTCGGGGTGGTGCGTGACGACCCGGCACTGCTGGAGGCGGCCTTCCTCGACGCGGCAGACCGGGCCGACGCCATCATCACCAGCGGCGGGGTCAGCGTGGGCGAAGCTGATTTCACCAAGGTTTTGATGCAGCAACTCGGCGATGTCGCCTTTTGGCGCATTGCCATGCGCCCGGGCCGCCCCATGGCGGTGGGACGAATCTTCAAAGCAAAAAGTGCCCATGACGCCCGCAATACAAGCGTAAGCAGCTATGAAAACAATAGTAAGTTGAAGGACCCGGGTGATTGTGGCGCCATTGTTTTTGGTCTTCCCGGTAATCCGGTGGCCGTGATGGTGACCTTCCTGGCCTTTGTGCGCCCGGCCCTGCTGCAGATGATGGGAGCGAAGGCCACCGATCAGCCCTTGCTGCAAGCCAGAAGCACGGAAACGATCCGAAAAAAGCCTGGCCGCACCGAGTACCAGCGCGTATGGGTATCGACCGCAGCCGACGGCAGACTGGAAGTGTGCTCCACCGGCAACCAGGGTTCGGGCGTGCTGCGCTCCATGGCTGAGGCCAATGGACTGCTGGTGCTGGGCCACACCCAGGGTAACGTCGCCGTGGGCGACACCGTCAATGTGATGATGTTTGACGGTGCGATTTAGTTATCAACGGTTTCAAGGCGGGTCACCGGGCCGCTGCCACTGAAGCGATCCAGAGCGAGGTAAATGACTGGCGTAATGTAGAGCGTGACCGCCTGCGAAAACACCAGGCCACCCACCACGGCAAGACCCAGCGGCTGGCGCAACTCAGCACCCGACCCCAACCCCAGCGCAATCGGCAAAGCGCCCATCAGCGCTGCCAGCGTGGTCATCATGATCGGTCGAAACCGCAACACGCAAGCCTCCCGAATCGCCTGCGCCGGCGTCATGCCATGATGACGCTGCGCGTCCAGCGCAAAGTCGATCATCATGATGGCGTTCTTCTTCACAATGCCGATCAGCAGCAAAATACCGATGGTGGCGATCACGGTCAGATCCTGACCAAACAGCATCAGGGTGCCTAGCGCGCCGACTGCCGCTGACGGCAAACCGGCCAGAATCGTGATCGGATGGATGTAACTCTCATACAAGACACCCAAGAGCACGTAAATGACCAGCAACGCCGACAGGATGAGTACCAGCTGGTTGCCCTGTGAACTCTTGAAGACCGCTGCCTCTCCGCCGTAGCTGGCGATGATGGACGACGGCAGGTTGATCGCCTCGCGCGCCGCATCGATGCGCCCCGTGGCGTCGCCCAGCGCTGCGCCGGGCGCCAGATTGAATGACACCGTGACGGCCTGCAGCTGCCCCACGTGGTTGATGGAAGTGGGCCCAACCGAGCGCTCCACCTGGGTGAAGGCCGAGAGTGGCACCAGTGCGCCGGTGGATGCACGCACATAGATTGCGCCCACAGCACTCTCATCGAGTTTGGCCTCGGGTGCCACCTCCAGAATCACCTGGTAGCTGTCGGTGGGCAAATAGATGGTCGACACCTGGCGCTCACCGAAAGCGCTGAAGAGCGCGGAGCGAATCGCCTCAATCGATACCCCGAGCGAATTGGCGCGGTCACGGTCAATGCGCAACTGGGCCTGCAAGCCACGCAATTGTGCGTCACTGGTCACATCGCGGAACAGGGCGTCCGCGCGCAGGCGCTCTTGCAATTTGGCCGCCCAGACATTGAGTTCGTCGGCACGCACGCTTTTCAGGATGTACTGGTACTGCGCCTTGCTTTGACGCCCGCCAAGTTGCAGGTTCTGAATCGGACGCATGAAAACCGTGATGCCCGTCACATCACGCAACTTACGCCGCAACCCTTCAACCACTTGCTTCATGGGTTGGCGCTGTCCGTGTGGCTTGAGGTTGATGAACATGCGCCCGGTATTCTGTGCGCCCCCACCTCCGTTGAACGAGCTGACGGTCAAGACATTGGGGTCGGCACGAATCACCGCAGCAGCCTTGCCTTGCAGACGCACCATCTCGGAAAACGACGTGTCTTCAGCGGCCTCTGTCGTCACCGTAATCTGTCCAATATCCTCCTCCGGGAAAAAACCCTTGGGAATCACGCTGAACAGCCAGCCGGTGGCCACAAAGGTGACCAGCGCCACTGCCATCACGAACTTGCGATGCACCAGCGCACTGTCGAGGCTGCGCGAGTACCAGGCCAGAATCGCATTGAACCCCCGCTCGAAAAGTCGCACCAGATAGGGTGGATGGGCATCGTGTGAGTGGTCCTTGAGGAACCGGCTCGCCAGCATCGGCACCAGCGTCAACGACACAAAGGCCGACACGACAATGGCCAGACCGACCACCACGGCGAATTCATGGAACAACAGCCCGATGACGCCGGGCATGAAGAAAATCGGAATAAACACGGCTATCAGCGAGCTGGAAATAGAGATGATGGTGAAGCCCACCTCGCGCGAGCCGCGCAGCGCTGCGTTGAAGGGAGACTCACCATTCTCCACGTGCCGCATGATGTTTTCCAGCATCACGATGGCGTCATCGACCACCAGGCCCACTGCCAGGGTCAGCCCCAGCAGCGACACATTGTCAAGGCTGTAATTCAGGCCCCACAGCAATGCCACGGCGCCGATCAGGGAAACCGGCAGCGATAGCGCAGGAATGACCGTGGCGACAAAGTGCCGCAGGAACAAAAAGATCACCAGAATGACCAGGGCAATGGTCCCGAGCAACGTCAGAGACACATCCGCGAGCGATTCGCGCACCGACACCGACCGGTCGTTCACAGCCGTCATGTTGACCGATTGCGGCATCTGCTCCTTGAGTTTGGGCAGGGTCGCACGCACCGCATCGACCACCCGCACCGTGTTGGCACCGGGCTGGCGCAGGATGGCCAGTGTGATCGACGGCTCGCCATTGAGGTTGGCGTAGGAGCGGATGGTCTCGACGCTGTCTTCGACGGTTGCCACATCGCGCAGGCGCACAGTGTTGCCGTTGCGGCTGGCCACAATGATGTCGGCAAACTCGGCGGCATTGCGCAGTTGTTTGTTGGCCTGCAGCATCAACATCTGGCGATTGCCTTCCAGGGTGCCCACCGGGGTATTGACATTGGCAGCGCGCAGTGCCACCGACAATTCGTCGAGGCCGATGTTGCGCGCCACCAGCGCCTCGGGCAGGACCCGCACCCGCACCGCGTAGCGTTTGGAGCCAAAAATATTCACCTGCGCCACACCATCGAGTGTCGACAGGGTCGGCGAGATCAGGTGCTCGGCGTAATCCTGCAGATCGGAGGGCGACAGGGAAGGCGACGTCAAGGCCACCAACAGGACCGGTGAATCAGCCGGGTTGACCTTGCGGTACGACGGTGGCTGCGTCATGTCCTGCGGCAAAGCCCGCTGCGCGCGCAGCAACGCCGCCTGCACATCCAGCGCCGCGCCATCAATACTGCGCCCTTCTTCAAATTCCAGCGTCAGCGAAGTCCCCCCCAGTGTGCTGGTAGAGCTGATGACCGCCAGGCCCGGAATGGTCTGAAACTGTTTCTCCAAAGGCAAGGCCACCGAAGTTGCCATGGTTTCCGGATTGGCACCCGGCAGTGAGGCCGACACGTTGATGACCGGCGTGTCGTAACTGGGCAGCGCCGCTACCGGGATGCTGCGATAGCCAATCACCCCGGCCAGCACAATGGCGGCATTCAGCAGCACCGTCATCACTGGACGGCGGATGAACAGTTCGGACAGATTCATGGCGTTGCGCTCGCGGCTTGGGCCGGCGCAGCCGCGGAGGCCCCCTTTGCGGGCGCCTTGGCCTCCGGTGCGCGCTCCACGACCGCAACGTCAGGACGCAGGTTTTGCCGCCCCTCGAGCACCACTTTGTCACCCGCCGAAACACCCGTCACCGCTGTTTCTTCACCCTGCGTGGCTAGCATCTGAACCGGCCGCGACAGCGCCTTGCCTTTGTCGACCACATACACGATGGAGCCTCGCGTGTTCTGCACAATGGCAGCGGTGGGAATCACCGTAGCATCTTTCAGGGTGTCAGCCACAAACGACACCCTGACAAAAGCACCTGGCCACAACGCGCTATCCGCGTTAGCAAAGCGCGCCCGCGCCTTGACCGTACCGGTCACGGCATCGACTGCGTTGTCGACAAACAGCAGCTTGCCGGTCAGCGTTTTCTTGTCCTCGGGCAGACGCGCCTTCACGGTCGCACCGCCCTCCGTCAGGCCAGCCAGCACCATGCCCAAATTGCGCTGCGGCAAATTGAAACTGACGTTAACCGGATCAAGCTGCGTAATGGTGACCAACGGCGTCTGGTTGGCTTGCACCGACGTGCCTGCAAACACATTGACAGCACCCAGCCGACCCGCGACCGACGCCTTGACGCGGGTGTAGGACAGCGCCACCAACGCAGCGTCGATGGCAGCGCGGTCAGCGGCCACCGCGGCCCGCTGCGCCTCGACCTGCGTCTGGCTGGTGTCGAGTGCGCCTTGCGAGATGAAGTTCTTGTCCAGCAACTCGCGGCTACGCGCAAACTGACGCTGTGCATCGGCCAGCGTGGCCTCATTTTTGGCCAACTGTGCCCGCATTTTTGACACGTTGGTCTCGTCGGCGCGACTGTCCAGGCTAAACAACATGGCACCGGCACGTACAAACTGGCCCTCCTGGACATGCACCTGGGTGACCACGCCACTGGCCTGGGGTTTGACTTCGACACTGGTCACCGGCGTGACTACGCCCACCGCCTCCAGAGTGATCTCAAAACTGCGTCGTTTGGCCTCCACTGTCGTAATCGACACCGGGCCGGCGCCGCCGCCTCCTGACCTACCACCCGCTACCGGTCCACCCGCGGCAACCGGGGCACTGGCGCCCGAAGCGGCCGGTGCACTGCCGATGGAGGACCCGTTACCACCCGCCTCTTTTGCGCCGCATCCGGCCAAAACTGCAGCGAAAGTGAGTGCGGCGATGTGCAATGGTATGGGGATGGATAGTTTCATGAAGCAATACAACTCTCTCAAATTCGGGAGATGCGCACCCGGGCGCACCAGAGAAGGCAATGTACCAGTTCGGAAAACTCCGTTGCTGGGTTGAGTGCCGCTAACGTTGCGAAGCCTGTACCACACCGAGGTTGGCCAACGCATCGGCCTGTTCATTGCCGGGGTCGCCTGCATGGCCCTTGACCCAGCGCCAGTCGATGCGGTGACCCGCTTGACTCACCAGCTGGTCCAGCTGTTGCCACAGGTCGACGTTCTTGACCGGCTGCTTGGCGGCCGTTTTCCAGCCCTTGGCCTTCCAGCCCGCCAACCACTCCGTGATGCCCTTGAGCACGTACTGGCTGTCCAGATGCAGGGTCACCTCACACGGGCGTTTGAGTGCTGACAGCGCCTGGATCACTGCCATCATCTCCATGCGGTTGTTGGTGGTCTCGCGCTCTCCGCCGGACAGCTCCTTCACCGAGCCGTCGGTCGATCGCATCAAAACACCCCAGCCCCCGGGGCCCGGGTTTCCCTTGCACGCGCCATCGGTATAGATAACCACTTTATTCAACGCATATTCCTCTGTTGTGTCTTTAGTCATGGTTGCGATTGGCAACCGTCACCGACGTGGCTGCCCGCGCAGGCGCAGCTTTCCAGGCCGGGCCGAGCAAACGCAGGCCGCGCACCCGCTTGACCGCCACCAAAAAATACCCAGCCCCCAAAATCGGCCACCAGCGCGCGCCCAGGCGGTCCATCCATTGGAAGCGGGCAAACCATGCCTCGCTGCGCAATGCCGGCTGGTAGCAGCCAAAATGACCCACCTCGACCTCGAAGCTCAACAAACGCAGCCAGTCGCGCAGTCGCCAATAGCCAATGAACTCACCACAGTCAGGAAGAAACAGCGCACTGCTGGCACCGAGCTTTCGCATCAAGTGCTGTCGATGCTGCCGCAAGGCCCAGAGGCTCAGCGGGTTGAAGCCGCAAATCACGACCCGCCCTTCTGGCACCAGCACACGCTCTACCTCGCGCAACGTGGCGTGCGGGTCGGCACTCAATTCAAGTGTGTGGGGCAGCACCAGCAGGTCGAGGCTGGCGGCTGGAAACGGCAAGGCCGTAAAGTCACACTGCAACGACGGCCTGTTGCCTGCATCGCCAATGGTGGGTAAATCACTGTCCAGCGCGAGCCATTGGTGCGGCATGCGATTGGCCTGCAAGCCGCGCAGCTCTGGCACACCCAACTGCAATGCGTGGTAGCCAAAGATGTCGGCCACCGCAGTGTCGACCTGCATCTGGTGCCACGCCAGCAGGCTGCGCCCTGCCGGGGTCTGGAACCAGCCTTGCAATCCAACCATTTCTGAGTCGCTCATCAAAGCCTGGACACGTCCCACGCCAATGGATTCGAACAATTGCCCGACACCCATCGAGACGACGGCAGATCCCAGGCGCAAACGCGAACCCGTCTCGACCATGAGACGGGCCTCGCTGGCCGATTCTAGAGCGTTCGTGCGTTAGCGCGGCTTGCCCATGACGCTGAGGACCGCCAACCGCTTATCAAGGGCCAAGACCGATCAGGACCACAACGGGGTAAAGATCATTGTCGTATCCGCCAGAACTTCCGCCAGTTGGCAACCCCACAAAATTGTGGCCGGTGTCATTATTTATCGGCGTAAAACCAGCGTCGCTAGAGGTCCAGTAGTAAGGATCACCGGTAACTGCCCAAAATGGCTGCATGCTAGAGTCGGCCAGCAAAGCATACAGTTCCTGCAGGGTGGCCATGCGGATATCGGGACCTGTGCCGTTGGAGGCATTGAAATTGGTAATGGCCGTAGCGAATTCGCTCCACTTGTATTTGTCATCCACTGTATTAACGGTATCGCCGGCTGTACCCGAACCGTTGATGTCCCAGAATGCAAACACCAGTCCACTTGCGGCGCCGTTGCTCGACATCTTGAGCCCCAGCATGGAACTATATGGATTTGAACCGGTAGTCGTAAAGTTGAGAGTGCTTGCCTCGCTGATGCCAACATAGTCGTTGCCAACCAGGTCCTCGATCACGCCGGCAGCCATCGTCAAGTTGTAGTGGTTCCAATCTTTCAGTCCGCCAGTGGGAGTGATGGTGACGGTTTTGCCGCTCATCACCACCTGCGGGTCGCCTACAGCGATGGTCACACTGTTGGCCGCCTTTGTGGTGCTGGTCAAGACAATGTTTCCGGTGCCAGCCTTCACGTCCTCGCTGAAGTTCAGAACAATCTTAGCGGTGCTGGCAATGAGTCCAGCCGCACCATCCGTCGGCGAGGACGAAGCCAGTGTCGGCGGTGTGGTTTCCGCCGACGTGGTGAAGTTCAACGTGGTGGCATCACTGATGCCGGCAAAGGCGTTGTTGTAGGCGTCGGTGATGACGCCGCTGGCCATGGTGATGTTGTAGGTGCCTAACCCCAGCAAGTCTTTGGTCGGGTTGATGGTCACCACATTGTTGCTAATCGTTACCTGGGTCGTGTCGGTCACGGCGATGGTGCGGGTGTCAGTGCCGTCCAGGGCGTTGGTGATCACGATATTGCCGCTGCCGGCTTTGATGACTTCATTGAACCTCAACTCCAGGTTATTCTCCGGTACCACCGCCGTGCCATCGTCTGCTGGTGTAGACGCACCCAGGAGTGGCGGAATCACCGCCTTGGATGAAAACGCACCCACTACAAAGTCTTTGTCTTCAACGACACCATCAAAAAGACCTTTACTGTAGTCGTCTACCCAGACGTTGTTGATCACATTGCCGGAGGTTCGCACAATGAGTGTAGGGGTCATGGTGCCAGCAACGTTCTCCACCCGCACAACCTGAAAACCGTGCCGGTCATAGCTTGTGCCGCCGGAAACAAAGACGTGTTCTTTATAGGTGTTAATGCATAAAACCTGTTCGTCCACTGCCAATTTTCCGCTGAACGTGGCGGCAATGGATGCCAGCGTTTCCGGGGCATAGTCCCACTGCACGAGATAGTAAAACGCATTGTCGATGGCATTGTTGCCGCTGTTTAACGGCATAAACAAGCCGCCAGCTTCGTTAGAGACAAAGGCACCATCCTTTAACACTTTGCGCAGGTCCAGTTGGTCCTGGTGAAACTCGTTGTTGACGTATTCCTCCAGAATGATGTCGTGAGAGTTTTTATCGAAAACCAGCACCTGCGTCGGGTTGTAGGAGTTGCTGCTGGAGGACTGTACGTACACGTGTTGGCTCGATGGCAGCGCTGTCAGATACAGAAAATCGTTGGCACCGGCTTTGAAATCTGGCCCGTTTTGAATCATCGTTGAGCCTGAGCCCGCAAAAGCCCTACGCTGGCCATAGTCCATGGTCACGCGCTCAACGCCTGCGGAGGTACGAGTGTCGATGGTTTCAATGTCCGTTAGAGTCATCGCCGAGGGACGCAGGTCAATGTATTCACCGTCCTTCATATCCTGGTAGGTGGTGTAGCCATTGGTGGTTGTGAACGGTACAAAAAGCTTCAAGGTATCTGCGCCGGCACCGCCGATGTAACTTTCATCCTTGATGGATCCGTCAGACGTTTTGTAGATGAACTCGTCGTTCCCATCACCACCATTGACATAGTCTTTCCCCGGACCGGCGAAAATATAGTCATTGCCGGCGCCGCCCTGCAGGGAATCGTCACCAGAAGTGCCGAGGATACGCATGATTCCACTGGTGAGGTTGGCGGGAACCACCAGCTTTTGCGTCGAGTCGGTGACCAAGTCGGCCTGAATTTGCATTGAATTGGTCAGCGTGATGCCCGTACCTGCTTTCACGGTCAGAGTGTTCGCGGCCGCGCCGGTGATCGAGCGAATGGTGAGCCCCCACGACTTGGTGCTGTCCGCCGCATTTAGCTCTATGGTCTCGATGCCGCTGAACGGGAAGTTATAGGTGTCGTAGTTATCCGCCACATTGAAACGCAAGGTGTCATCGCCAGCGCCACCATCAATGACCTCAGCGGCACCACCGTAGAAAAACACATCTTTGAAGTCCTTGACCACAAAGACATCGTTACCCTCGCCGCCCTTGAGCACGTCTGGACCAGCGCCGCCGGTGATGGTGTCGTCGCCCGTGCCACCATCGATATAGTCAACCTGGCCCGGATAGGTGGCAACGTTGTCGCCCGTGAGCGTGTCGTTGCCATCGGTGCCGACAGTGGTGGTACCTACCTCTACCGTAAGTGTGATTGGGGCAGACGGTTTTGACTCAGTGGTCGTTCCGACGGCGGTGGTGGTGGCCGTCAGCACATGCTCGCCAGGTGCCAATGTCGCAGACAACACCACCGACATCGTATCGCCAGCTTTCCACGGAAAGATTGTTCCAGCATAGTTCTTTACGAGGAATAGAGTCGAGGTCCCCAGCAGGGTGCTACCTTCATACACATTGATGACATCGCCCACGGTGCCTGCCGCCGAAAGAGCGACACGCACGACGACTTGGGTGTGAAAGGCAGTGCTCGTGGTCGAAGTGGAAGATTTGGAGCTTGTGTCGAGCGTGATGGCGCCTGGGCCGTTGGGCGCATCAAGTTGGGCTGTGGTAAAGCTGATGGCCGTCTTGCTGGCTTGACCCGCAAAGTCATTGTTGTCCGCATCCTTGAAGGCACCTGCATCCACCAGCACGTAATACTCGGTGCCGTTGGCCAGATTGGCGCTCGGATTGATCGTGACAACCCCACCTGCGATGGAGATTTTCGAATCGGCGGCATCAATACTGGCGACTACGCTGTCATCGGAGGTTTTGTGGATCACCACGTTCTTGCCGGTCACGGCTGTGACGCTCTCGCTGAAGGTCAGCACGACATTCGCACCGACGGCAACGGCTGTGGCATTGTCAACAGGGGTCGAAGAAGACAGGGTTGGTGCGGTGGTGTCGGAACTACCGCTGCCGCCAGACCCGGTGCCGCCAGAACCACTACCCGTGTCGCCGCCAGAACTGCTGCCACCTGAGGTGGTCTCAGTCACCACGGGGGCCGCTTCGGCATTACTTTGGTTAGTGCTGGCGTCATCCGCCGCGCTGTTGGGGTTGAGGTCTCCGATCGTGGCCTTGTTGGCTGCCGTATCAAAGGCCGAGCCGGTGTAGCTTGACTGCATGCCCGACATATCGCCATTGCCAGCGGCCGCCTGCATCCTGTCGGCCATTTCACCCTGCGCCACTACCTGCGACTGTGCAATGTTGGCAATGATGGCGCCCACATCGCCTCCGGCAGCCACCGATTTGTCGATGTTGCTCGCCGCCGCCGCCGACATGGCCGAGAACGCCTCGGCGATGCTGCCCACCTTGCTGGACGCTGCGCTGAGGTCGCTGTCGCCGGATTGCCCCACAGCGTCGTTCATCACGGTTTGCAGCAGTGTGGTGTCGCTCAGGCTCACCACGCCATCGGCATCCTTGTTGATCGCATTGACCATGGCCTTGAGCAGCGCGTCTCCAGCCTGCCCGGTGCTGAGCTTGTCGGTGCCACCGGCCGCACCCGTGAGCGTTTGCGCGCCAGTCACCATCAGGTTAGCCACCTTGGCGGCCTCGGCCTGCACCTTGGCAGCAAGGCTCTTGTCCTCGCTGGAGGCGCTGGAGTCAAAGGCTACGGCCAACGGATCGAAGGTGTTGAGGTCCAACTTGCTGGAATCAAGCCCAAGAGCCTGTGTGACCTTCTTCTCGGCCGCATCTGCACTCAGTCCGGTTTCCACAAAGGCTTGCTGCAGCGTGGTCAGCGGGTTGAGCATGGCCGAGCCCTCAGGAGCCTTGAGCGTGCCCTTGAACGGCTTGCCGGTGGACAGATCGGTGCCGCCGCTGCCGATGATCGCGCCCTTGGCTCCTGTGAGCGTGAAGTTGCCCTTGCTGTCGGT
>CAJBVC010000203.1 GCA_903958915.1 uncultured beta proteobacterium | reverse complement strand
TAACTTCCAGGAGACCCCATGAACCGTTCCCTCATCGCATCGACCCTTGTCGCAGCCTTGACCGCTGCGTTTGCTTGCGGCGCCCAGGCGCAAACCAAGGCCACCATGGCCGAAGCCAACGCCATGGTGAAGAAAGGCATCTCGTACATCAAGACCAATGGCAAGGACAAAGGGCACGCCGAAATCACCAACAAAGCCGGCGCCTTCGTCGACCGCGACCTGTACCTAGTGGTGTACGCAATGGACGGCACGGTCCGTGCCCACGGCGCCAACGACAAGATGGTGGGCAAGAACTTGCTTGACATAAAAGACATCGATGGCAAGGAGTATGTCCGCGAGCGCGTCGAACTCGCCAAAACCAAGAATAACTTTACCCAGGACTACAAGTTCACCGACCCGACTACCAAGAAAATTGCCCCCAAAACCATGTATTGCGAAAAGCTCGACGATGCCGTGGTGTGCGGGGGGGTATACAAATAATGTGATTCGGCGCCCGCGCAGCGCGCGGGTAGTGCTGTGATGCGGGTCCGGGGAGTTGTGAACGACTGGAGTATTTATGAAACTGGGTGTCAAACTCTTGACAGCGCCTGTGCTGACGGCGGCCATTGTGCTGATTGCTGGCCAAATCAACAATGTCTTTATGGCGCAGGCGGCGGTGAAAGCACAGGATTTGTTCAACGAAAGTCTGGAAGACTTCAAGACCACTTCCGATGTGCAAGAGCAACTCGCGCAGATTCACGCCGGCGTTTACAAAACCCTGGTGTTGATCGGTTCGATGGACGATGCCAAGATCAAGTCCATTCGCAGCGACCTGGCCACGCAGCTCGCCAGTGCCGCGAGGGTTGTGGAGACCCTGAGCACAGACGCGAACGCCGATGACAAGGACCGTGCCGGCGTCGCAGAGCTGAAAAAACATTTGGCCACCTATGGCAAACAGGCGGACTCGGCCATTGATCTGTCTACGGTGGATCCCAACACCGGCGTGGCCGCCATGATGGGTGCCGATGCCACCTTTGGGTTGGTGCAAAAGACAACGGCCGGTATGCGGCAGCACAGCGACTCCCGCAGGGAGGCTGCAGTCCAGGCGGCGGCGCAACAATCACGCAATAACAACTGGATGATGTCGCTGGGGGGATTGCTGGCGGCGGCGGGGGCGATCTGGCTGTCGTGGCTGATGCAAAAGAAGATCGTTGCCGAATTGGCGCGCGCGGCCGCTATTGCCAAAGAGGTCGCGTCCGGTAACCTGGTGGTGGATACCAGCACCGACCGACAGGACGAGGTGGGCGACCTCATGCGGGCTTTGGCGGAGATGGAAAAGAGCCTGGTGCAGGTGGTTTCTTCGGTACGCCAGGGTAGCGAGGGCGTGGCCACTGCCAGTTCGGAGATTGCGCAGGGCAACCATGACCTATCTGCCCGCACCGAGTCGCAAGCCAGCGCCCTGGAACAAACAGCAGCCTCGATGGAGCAACTCAGTTCCACGGTCAGGCAGAACGCCGACAGTGCCCGTGCGGCCAATCAGCTGGCCATGAGTGCCAGCACCGTCGCCGTGCAAGGCGGCGAAGTGGTTGCCCAGGTAGTGG
>CAJBVC010000202.1 GCA_903958915.1 uncultured beta proteobacterium | reverse complement strand
GGTTGCAGCTACCGCATGGCGCTGGTGCAGATCAAAAAGGCCTATCCCGGCCATGCCAGGCGCATCATGATGGGCGTGTGGAGTCACCTGCGCCAGTTCACGTACACCAAGTTCATCGTGGTGGTGGATGACGATGTGAATGTGCGCGACTGGAAGGAAGTGGTCTGGGCCCTGACCACCCGAGTCGACCCAGTTCGCGACACGATGCTGGTGGAAAACACCCCCATCGACTATCTCGACTTTGCCTCACCGGTGAGTGGTTTGGGCAGCAAGATGGGGCTGGACGCCACCAACAAGTGGCCGGGCGAGACGCCACGTGAGTGGGGGCGCGCCATTCAAATGACACCCGATGTTACGGCCCGGATGGATGCGCTTTGGCAGTCGCTGGGAGCTTGTGAGACAAATCGGGCTGTAGCGCACGTCTGGTGTGCGTGAGAAGCTATCAATTCGTGAGCGTAATTACCAAATCTCCAGCTTCAATCGTTGCGCGGGTACTTGCGCAAATGCCTTGTCACGGCTCACCAGGGTGGCATCAACGGCACTTGCATGGGCGGCGATCATCATGTCAAAGTCGCTGAGATTGATGCCCTGGGCTTCCAGCGTCGCGCACAACTCCCCGTAGCAAGTCGCAACCCGCTCGTCCCATGGCAACACATCCATGCGTAGCAGCACTTGGATCAGAGCGTTCTTTAGGCGCACGGGTTGCCCTTTGCGGTGCAGTCCGTATTTCAGCTCCGCGAGGGTCACGCTCGAAATGACCGCCTTACCCACGG
This sequence comes from uncultured beta proteobacterium, assembly GCA_903958915.1. Classification (GTDB taxonomy): domain Bacteria; phylum Pseudomonadota; class Gammaproteobacteria; order Burkholderiales; family Burkholderiaceae_C; genus Allorhodoferax. Next base: position 2,868 of record CAJBVC010000202.1, on the reverse strand, counting down.
GCACACCAGTGAGACGTGCCAGCAGCCCAGCGTCGCGTCCCTGCATGATGTGGCTGACCACGTTGGTGTCGAGCATGTAGCGCAGGCTCATTCCTCGCCGCCCTCAAAGGGGTCGCGCCGCGCCTGGGTCTGGCGGCGTTCGATCACCAGATCGGAGTCGGTGTTTAGCGCCACCACGTCCAGCAGTCCCTGCCAATCGGTCGGCTTGCGCGACAGCACCACGTCGCCCGTGAGAGGGTCGCGGCGGATGAAGACTTCGGACACATCGAATCGAAATTCGAGCGGCAAGCGCACCGCCTGGCTCCGGCCGGTGGCGAATATTTTGGCGGTGGGGTTCATTTGGACCTTCCAGGTTGACTGATATTTACCATGATATATATCAACATCCTGCCTGTCAATCCAAGAATCTCCAAGAATCTCCAAGAATCTCACCCCCTTTTCAGGGAAGTGTCCGTTTGGGTTTTTGTCTTTTACTTGTGAACGTCGTGGGTCACATCCAGCCCGAAGCGAACCAAGGTCTGCGTAAGCTGCTTATTCGGGAGTGAGCTGCCTGCCGACGCAGTTAGCATCACAACCGTCGCGTTCAGAATACAGTCCTCCTTCCAGCCTTCGGAGCCGCACGGCCATGCCCAACCCCAACGCCACATCCGTCACTTTGTCACGCCGCCGCCCCCGCCGCTTTTGGGGTTGGGGCTATGCTGAAGCCATCATTACGCCCGAGGAGAAGTCGCGCCTGAGTCTGATGATGGGCCACATGGGCGGCCGTTTGGTGGATCACCCGGTCCCACAGGAGAGCGAATTCGCGTTGCCGACACCGCGCGTGGCGCCGCCCCTCAGCCTCGCGGCGATGTTCTCGACCGCGCCACTCGATCGCCTCAACCACAGCGTCGGCAAGAGTTACGCCGATCTGGCGCGCATGTGGGCGCGCGAACTCCCGCATGGGGTCGATGCGGTGGCGTTTCCTGACAATGAGCAGGCCATTGCCGACATTCTGGATTGGGCAGGGCGCCACAATGTCGCGGTCATACCCTATGGAGGTGGGTCCAGCGTGTGTGGCGGCGTCGAGCCGGCGGTGGGAGCCAGCTATGCGGGCGTGATCTCGCTGGATATGGAGCGCCTGAGCAACGTGCTGGAGGTGGATCGCGTCAGCCGCGCCGCGCGCATTCAGGCTGGGGCACTCGGGCCGGAACTGGAGGCGCAGCTCAAGCCACATGGCCTCACTCTGCGCCACTTTCCCCAGAGCTTCGAGTTCTCGACGCTAGGCGGCTGGATCGCCACGCGCGCCGGCGGGCACTACGCGACCCTGCTCACCCACATCGATGATCTGGTGGAAAGCACCCGTCTGCTGTCACCCCGGGGTGTGAGCGAGTCGCGGCGTTTGCCAGGCTCAGGCGCAGGTCCGGCGCCAGACCGGTTGGTGCTCGGGTCGGAGGGCACACTGGGCATCATCACCGAGGCATGGATGCGGCTGCAGGACCGCCCGCGCTTTCGCGCCTCGGCCTCGGTGCGTTTCGCCGATTACGCACGCGCCGCTGAATGCGTGCGCGTGTTGGCGCAGTCCGCCCTGTACCCAACCAACTGTCGGCTACTCGACCCGCTCGAGACAGTGTTCTCGGGCGTCGGCGATGGCAGTTCGGCGATCATGGTGCTGGGCTTCGAGTCGGCCGATCACCCCTTGGGTGAGCCGATGCGCCGCGCGCTGGAGTTGGTGCGTGACCATGGTGGTGAATTTGATGCGCAGGCCGTGGCACGCTCCATGGGCGGGGAGGGCAGTGCGGAACACCGCAGCGGTGCCGCCGGTGCCTGGCGCGATGCCTTTTTGCGCATGCCTTACTGGCGCGACCCGGCGGTGGGCTGCGGCATGATCATGGACACCTTTGAGACGGCAGTCACTTGGGACAAGTTCCCGGCGTTGTATGAGGGGGTGCGCCGTGATGTCACCGCGGCCATCGAGCGCGCCACTGGCCAGGAGGCTTTTGTTTCGTGCCGCTTCACGCACATTTACCCGGACGGCCCTGCGCCGTATTTCACTCTTGCCGCCATGAGCGGTGACAAACCGTCACCGCGCTCGGCGCTGGCCGCCTGGCGCGAGATCAAGGCCGCGGCGAATGCTGCAGTGATCGACCACGGGGGAACCATCACGCACCACCACGCGGTCGGGCGCGACCATCGCAGCGGTTACGAGCGCGAGGTACCCGGCTTGCACCGGCAGATGCTGGCAGCGGCGAAGCAGGTGGTGGACCCCGAGGGCATCCTCAATCCCGGCGTGTTGCTTGATCCGATTGGGCGGTCGGTGGGCAGCACAGGATCACTCGCCGGTTAGCGTGGAGGTGCTGCGAAGGGAGGTAGCAGGAATTTGCCGGCCCGGCACCGATCTGTCGTGGCATTCGCTGATTTTGCAGATGTCCAGCGCGCTCAAGGCGAGCCTGGACGCGCTTTAATACATCAGACTAAAACCGGGCTGTAGCGCACGTCTCGTGTGCGTAAGCAGCTATCAATTCGGGAGTGGATTGACCGCACTCTTGGTACAGCCGGATGTCGTCGGACCGCAATAGGTCTACCTGTTGGCGCCTGTGTTTCTGCCCGGGCTCTTTTTTTGTTGACATACTGTGTAACACACAGTACTATGCGCTACATGGGTGATACAGACGCTTTCAACAAATTGGAACTTGAGCTCAGGCGCGGGGTCGTGGTATTGGCCACGCTCTCGCAACTGCGCACGCCACGCTACGGCTATGAACTACGGCAAGCCATGGCGGACAAAGGCATGCCGATTGAAGAGGGAACGTTGTATCCCCTGCTGCGCCGCCTGGAAACGCAGGGCGTGCTCAAGAGCGAATGGAAGATTGAAGACGGTCCACCGCGGCG
>CAJBVC010000201.1 GCA_903958915.1 uncultured beta proteobacterium | reverse complement strand
CGAGTACCTGCACGTCCTCAACGACCAGTACGGATGCCTGTTTGAGCGTCACCTTGTGGCGCTCGCCCACGCCATGCGCATCCCGATGGCTGAGGTGTTCGAGGTGGCGACTTTCTACCACCACTTCACCGTGGTCAGGGACGGTGACCAGGCACCGAATCTGACGGTACGGGTCTGTGATGGTCTCAGTTGCACGATGGCGGGCGCGGGTCCACTTTTGACCGATCTGCCGGCTCTGCTGGGGTCGGGTGTTCGCGTTTTGCCAGCGCCGTGTGTGGGGCGATGCGAGCAGGCGCCGGTGGCGGTGGTGCACCAATGCCCAGTTCCATACGCCACCCCTGAAGCCGTTTTCGCTGTGGCAAAAGTGGCTCTCGCGCAGGACCAGCAAGCGCAGCCAGCTATGAATAGCATAGCGCCAGATCCCATCGATTACGGCACTTACCGCGCCCAAGGTGGCTACGCTTTGCTGCAGTCGCTCTCGCAAGGGCAGCGCGATCCTGAATCGGTGTTGCAGGCCATGGAGTCCTCGGGCCTGCGCGGGCTTGGTGGTGCCGGATTTCCGGCTGGTCGCAAATGGCGCATTGTGCGAGAACACGGCATCGCGAATGGACCCGGGAGCAGAGTCTACCTTGCAGTGAATATCGACGAGGGCGAGCCCGGCACCTTCAAGGACCGCACCTACCTAGAGCGCGACCCCCACCGCTTTCTCGAAGGCATGCTGGTGGCCGCCCGGGTGGTGGGCATTGACGCGTGCTACATCTATCTGCGTGACGAATACCACGGCTGCCGCGCGCTGCTACAGGCCGAGATTGCGAAGCTGCTGGCAGACCCGCCCTGCCCATTGCCACGCATCGTGCTGCGCCGCGGGGCAGGCGCCTACATCTGCGGCGAAGAGTCGGCCATGATCGAGAGCATTGAAGGCAAGCGCGGCATGCCACGCATGCGCCCGCCCTACATTGCCGAAGTGGGCTTATTCGGCAAGCCAACGCTGGAGCACAACTTCGAGACGCTGTACTGGGTGCGTGACATTGTGGAAAAAGGCCCTGACTGGTTCAGCGCGCAGGGGTGCAATGGTCGCGCTGGATTGCGCTCCTTCAGCGTCAGTGGTCGGGTGCGCCACCCCGGTGTGAAACTGGCGCCGGCAGGCATCAGCCTGCGTGCCTTGGTGGATGAGTTTTGCGGAGGCATGCAGGACGGGCACACCTTGTATGCCTATTTACCGGGTGGCGCCTCGGGGGGTATTTTGCCCGCCAGATTGGCCGATCTCCCGCTCGACTTTGATACCCTGCAGCCCCATGGCGCGTTCATCGGGTCGGCGGCCGTGGTGGTGCTCAGCCAGCATGACCGCGCGCGCGATGCGGCCCTGAACGCTATGCGCTTTTTCGCACATGAGAGTTGCGGCCAGTGCACGCCGTGCCGGGTAGGCACCGTCAAGGCAGCCGCCCTGATGGAAGCCCCGGTGTGGGATGCAATCACTCTGCAAGACCTGAGCACCGTGATGGTGGATGCCTCGATCTGCGGCATGGGGCAGGCCGCGCCCAACCCGCTGCTGTGCGTGCTGAAGTACTTCGCCCACGAAGTGGACGGGAGCACCACGGTATGAGTGACGCTGCGCCAACCATCAGCTTCACCCTCAACGGGCAACCGGTCGTTGCGGCAGCGGGCGAGTCGATTCTGCTGGCCGCCCAGCGCCACGGCACCGAGATACCCCACCTGTGCTTTAAGGAAGGTCTGCGGGCCGACGGCAATTGCCGCGCCTGTGTGGTGGAAATTGCCGGCGAGCGCACATTGGCACCCAGTTGCTGCCGCACCCCCACTCCTGGCATGCAAGTGCAGTCCACAAGCGAGCGCGCCGTCAAAAGCCAAAATATGGTGCTGGAACTGCTGCTCTCCGACATGCCAGACACCGGCTACAAATGGAATGATTCGGAAAATGAGTCAGTACGGTTAGCTCACAAAGACCCATCTGGCACAGCGGTAGCGCGGGGTGCGCCGGGTGACGATTTGTGCTCGCACCATGAGGAGCCCGGCGCACCCCGTGATGCCGCCGTGCCAGAAGCGCTTACCAACGGCAGAAACCAAACCATAGGACAACACGGAGAACTCAGCCACTGGGCCACCAAAACCGGTGTCACCGTCAGACCCGAATTGCAAGCCCT
>CAJBVC010000200.1 GCA_903958915.1 uncultured beta proteobacterium | reverse complement strand
GCGAAGAGGTCAGCGAAGGTGTGGACATGGTCGTGTCCGCGGTCGGTCAACATCCCAAGCGCATTGACGGTTTCGGCGTGCAGACCGACAAGAAGGGGCGCATCAATGTGCGCGCCGACTCCATGCTGTCGAGCCGGCCCCGCGTCTATGCGGGTGGTGACTGCGTGCTGGGGCCTTCCACCTTGATCGAATCGATCGCCCAGGGCCGCATCGCGGCGGCGGCCATGGACAAAGAGCTCGGTGGCGACGGCGACATCTCGGAGACCTTGTTGCGTGACGGCTGGGAGACTTCGCCCCATATCGGACGCAAGCCAGGCTTCAATACCCAACACAAGTACCACCCGATCATGCTGGTTCCAGCGCAACGCAGCGGCTGGGACGAGGTCGAGAAGGGCTTCGACGACGCAACGGCGCGCTCCGAGGCGGCACGCTGCTTCAAGTGCAATCTGGCGCCGCAGATCACCGACGCACTGCTGCCGCCGGAATCCTGGCTCGACTTTTCCAAGGCAGCCGTCGCTAGTGTCAGCACCGAAGCCGGTGTGTTTCAACTGCTCGACGCGGACAAGAACGTGACGATGATCAAAGGCGTCGAGAACCTGCAGGCCGGATTGCAGGAGCAGCTTGACAAGGCCGTTGGCAGCGACAACGGCGCAAAGTACTTTGTGTTTGAAGAAGCGGCAATGTACACCTCGCGCGAGTCCCAGATGATGCAGGCGTACCTGCAGGAGCACGGGAAGATGCCAGGGGGCGGTTCGGATGAGTTGGACGATTTGTTTTAAGGAGAGACACCCATGGCTACAGCGCACCCATTTCAATTCATCCAGTACGGGGTGGCCGACGGCTTGGCCACACTGGCCATCAATCGCCCGCCGTTCAACGTCCTGGACATTCCAACCATGGGCGAGATCAACCAGGCGCTCGACGCGTGCGCGGCAGACGGGTCGGTGAAGCTGCTGATAATCACCGGTGTGGGCGAGAAGGCTTTCTCCGCCGGTGTCGAAGTGGCGGACCATACGCCGGACAAGGTGGACCAGATGATCGACGTGTTTCATGGCATCTTTCGCCGACTCAACAAGATGCCCATGCCCACCATTGCCGCGGTCAACGGCGCGGCGCTGGGCGGCGGCATGGAACTGGCCATCGGCTGCGACATGGTCGTGGCCGCAGCCGGTGCCAAGTTCGGTCAACCCGAGATCAAGCTGGCCGTCTTCCCCCCCATCGCCGCCGTATTGCTGCCTAGACTGGTGCCCCCTGCCCGGGCCATGGAAATACTGCTCGGTGGCGAGAACCTGACGGCCGAAGAAGGCAAGGCAATCGGGCTTGTCAACCGCGTCTTTGCCCGGGAGACTTTCGCCGCTGACGTGCAGGCCTTCGTGGCGCCTTTCCTCAAGCTCTCGCGCGTCGCGTTGCTCAGCACCCGCAAGGCCTTACGGGAAGCCAACGGCAAACCGTTTGACGCCGCACTGAATACCGTGGAAGACATCTACCTCAAGGAATTGATGCTGACCGACGACGCAAAAGAGGGTCTATCCGCCTTTCTGGAAAAGCGCCCGCCGGTCTGGCGCAATAGCTGAGCCGCCCACAGATTTCATCAACCAAGGAAATGAACATGGTCCCAGAATTCATCGATACCTGGCAAATGCCAGAGCCTGGCAAGCTACTGAAGACACGCATCCCCATGCCAGCGCTGCAAGCCGGCGATGTGGTGGTAAAGATCAGCGGCTGCGGCGTTTGTCACACCGATCTGTCGTACTTCTACATGGGTGTTCCCACCGTGCAGAAGCCACCACTCTCTCTGGGGCACGAGATCAGCGGCGTGGCCATCGGTGGTGAACCCGGCATGCTTGGCAAGGAAGTGATCATCCCGGCGGTTATTCCGTGCGGGGAATGCGATTTGTGCGCCTCAGGGCGAGGCAATCGCTGCCTGAGCCAAAAGATGCCCGGAAATTCCATGGGAATTTACGGCGGCTTTTCCAGCCACATCGTCGTGCAAGCCAAGTTCCTGTGTGTCGTGGGTGAGCGCAAAGACATTCCGCTCGAACACCTGTCGGTGATCGCCGACGCCGTGACCACGCCCTACCAGGCCGCCGCGCGGGCCAAGATTGGCGCTGGGGATCTGGTGGTGGTGGTGGGTGCCGCTGGTGGCGTTGGCAGCTTCATGGTGCAGGTCGCCAAGGGCATGGGCGCCAAAATGGTCGTTGGGATCGACGTCAACGCCGAAAAGCTGCAAAAGATGGAAGGCTTTGGGGCCGATGCCACGGTCAACCCGCGCGGCTTAAGCACCAAGGAACTGAAAGAGAAATTCAAGGCGATCGCCAAGGCCGCCGGCGTATCGAGCAATACGGGTTGGAAAATCTTTGAGTGCACCGGCACCAAGGCCGGGCAGGAGACGGCCTTGTCGCTGCTGTCCTTTGTCGGCATGCTGATCGTCGTCGGCTATGGTACCGATGAGACCAGCTACATGCTCTCCAAGCTCATGGCCTTCGATGCCGAAATCATTGG
>CAJBVC010000199.1 GCA_903958915.1 uncultured beta proteobacterium | reverse complement strand
TGATCCCTGCCGCTGTTGGGTTAGTCTAAGCGCCTGCATAGGCTCATCTCTGGCCTATTTTGAAAATCAGCTTCCAGCCCACAGCAGCCCCCTGTCCGCATTCCAGAAACCACCTCCAAGGCGGGTAGTGGGGCTTGCGGGCGCAGGCTCCATTCGACGTTGCCACAGAGGCTACGCGCCAACCGCGGTGTTAACGAACTGAAGCGGGCGTGCACGTAATGCCCGGCGGCGAGCCTCGTTCTGCCTCGCAGAGGCCGAACGACACGAGCCGGAGAACGTAAGCCCCGCTAACCGCCTTGCGCGCGGTCTACGCAAAAAATCCATGAACAAAATCAGCGTCCAGCGCCATCCAGCAACATGTTCATGTTGCGAGTCAGTTCGGGGATCAGGTGCACGTCGCGCCGCACAATGGTGTGGACCTTCAAGTGGCCCGGCACGGGCGTTGTATTGCTGCTCACCAGAATGACCGGGATATCGCTGTTGCGACACCTTGCTTCACGCAATGCGGCGACCACGGCAAGGCCATTGAGGTCGGCTAGCTCACGGGAAATAATCAGCAAGTCAAAGGGTTCGTGCAGCATACGCTCCAGGGTTTGCATGCCGCTCTTCAAAAAGTGAACCTGTCTCGATGGGTTGGAGAACTCCTTCTCGTAAAGACTGCGCACCGTAATCGATGGCTCAGCCATCAACAGAGAGGCCCGCCCGCAGAGGCTGCTCATGCGCATCGCATCCAATGCCTGCTCGATCGACGTGACCCCTGCAAGGTCGCGCCCGCTGGCTGGAATGGTCCTGCGCAACAGGTCTACGTAGGCAAGCGCCACACTGGTAGCCTTGGCGCCAAAGGACTGCTTGGTTTCACCGATGAAACTCTCGAACTGGTGGCAAATGGTCGTGATGATCGGAATGCCTACCCCTCCGCCCGTTCCTTTGAGGCTATGCACTTGCCGGAACAACTCATCAAACGCTCCTGGCTGTTTGTTCTCCAGTGACATGACAGCGTCTTCCAGATCGTTGCATCGGCCTGGTAGCTCGTCCAGAAATTCGGCCATCAATTCAGCAAGAAGGAGTTCAAACGCAGTACTCATGGCCGAAGCTTCTCCGATGGGTTGCTGATCTTCGTATTCCATCTGCGCCAGTCAACAGCGTGACGCGGCTCGCGCTGCGCTGTTGGTAGTACTGCATGTGTGGACCAACCTACCACTGCCACAACCTCAGCCGTTGAGCTCTTTCGCCCGCGCCAGCGCCGCAGCAAAGTCGAGGTCGCCGCTGTAAATGGCGCGCCCGCAGATGACACCCTCGACACCTTCGCTCTCCACGTCACACAGGGCTTCGATGTCGGCCATGTTGGACAGGCCACCGGATGCGATGACCGGAATAGTCAGCGCCTGCGCGAGCTTGACGGTGGCCTCGATGTTGATGCCCGTGAGCATGCCGTCGCGGCCAATGTCGGTGTAGATGATGGATTCCACGCCGTAGTCTTCGTACTTTTTGCCCAGATCGATGACGTCGTGGCGCGTGAGCTTGCTCCAGCCGTCCGTTGCCACTTTGCCGTCGCGCGCGTCCAGGCCCACAATAATGTGGCCACCAAACGCGGTACACGCGTCCTGCAAGAAACCCGGGTTCTTGACGGCAGCGGTACCGATGATGACGTAGCGCAGTCCGGCGTCGAGGTAGCGCTCAATGGTGTCCAGGTCGCGGATGCCGCCACCGAGTTGCACGTCGATCAGGCTGCCAAACTCCTTGAGGATCTTGCGGATGGCGGCCTCGTTCTTGGGGTGACCGGCAAACGCACCGTTGAGATCGACCAGGTGCAGTCGTTTGGCCCCCATGTCGACCCATTTGCGCGCCATCACCAAAGGCTCTTCGCCAAATGTGGTGGATTGGCCCATATCGCCCTGTTTGAGGCGAACACAGTGGCCGTCTTTCAAGTCAATCGCAGGAATTAAAAGCATGGTGCTTCAGGCAGTGGATCAAGAGGAGAGGAAATGGGGCACAGAGCCAATAGGTGCAGAAGAAACGGCAACGGACAGGGAATGTCAGGGATTCCAGTGGAGAAAGTTGCGGTAGAGCGATAAGCCGTGGTCGGCGCTTTTTTCAGGGTGAAATTGGGTTGCAAAAATATTATCGCGCGCAATTGCCGAAGAAAAGCGCTGACCGTAGTCCGTAAGGCCCGCGCTGTGGCGCGCAACAGACGGTTGTGCATAAAAACTGTGCACAAAGTAGAAGTACGCACCATCGGGCACATCCCCCCACACCGGGTGCCTGTGTCCGTCTGTGGTGCACTGCATCACCTGGTTCCAGCCCATCTGCGGCACCTTGTAGCGGCTGCCGTCGGGCTGCAACTGCCCGGCGAGCTCGAATTTGAGCACCTGCCCGTGAATCAGGCCCAGACCGGGGGTATCGCCCTCTGCGCTGTGGTCGAGCAGCATTTGCATCCCCACGCACACGCCAAACAGCGGCTTGCTGGCGGCCGCTTCCAGCACCGAAGCCTGCAAACCGGACTCGCGCAGTTCGCGCATGCAGTCGGGCATGGCGCCTTGCCCCGGCAGCACGATGCGCTCACACGCACGCACTTCATCCGGGCTGGAAGTGATGACCACCTGGTAGCCGCTGCCTTCGGCGGCCGCTTGCACCGCCTGCGACACTGAACGCAGATTGCCCATGCCATAGTCCACCACGGCTACGGTCTTGCTGCCAGACACACCATTGGAAAAACTCATACCGCTATTGTATTCATAGCTGGTCCCGCTTATTTGGCGGGCGCAAATGGCACTTTTCGCATGTAACTCTAGAGCGAGCCCTTGGTCGACGGAATGGTGCCCGCCGCACGCGGGTCGCGCTCGATGGCGGCACGCAGGGCGCGGGCAAAGGCCTTGAAAACGGTCTCGGCCTGGTGGTGCGCGTTGTCGCCCTTGAGGTTGTCGATATGCAAGGTCACCAGCGCGTGGTTGACAAAACCCTGGAAAAATTCGTGTACCAGTTGGGTATCGAGGCTGCCGACCATGCCGCTCTTGAAGGGCACGTCCATCACCAGGCCCGGGCGGCCGGAAAAATCTACCACCACCCGCGAGAGGGCCTCGTCCAGCGGCACATAGGCGTGTCCATAGCGCCGGATGCCCATCCGATCACCCATCGCCTGGTGGAACGCCTGCCCCAGGGTGATGCCCACGTCTTCCACCGTGTGGTGGCCGTCCACGTGCAGGTCGCCATCGGACTCGATGTCCAGGTCGATCAACCCGTGGCGCGCAATCTGGTCGAGCATGTGGTCAAAAAAACCAATGCCGGTCGACAGATGCGATTGACCCGTACCGTCCAGGTTGACTTTCACCCGCACGCGGGTCTCCGCGGTGTTGCGTGTGACTTCGGCGGTGCGCTGCGGTGGGGTTGCCGATTCGGGCAACTCGGTCAACGGGTAGTTGGTCATAGGGATTCTCGAAGGGCGTTGATCAATTGAATGTTTTCCTGCGCCGTTCCCACCGTCAGGCGAAGGCAGTTGGCCAGCAATGGGTGCATTTTAGAAACGTTCTTGACCAAGACGCCACGCGCTTTGAGCGCGTCGAACACAGTTTGCGCCCGCTGGCCCGCGCCTTCGATGCGCACCAGGATCATGTTGGCATCGCTGTCCCATGCCTTGACGCCGTCGATGGCCCGCAATGCTACCAAAAGTAGAGCACGTTGCGCACGTATATCAAGCGCTTGTGCCGCAAAAACCTCCTGGTGTTCGAGGGCAAACAGGGCACACTCGTAATTCAGCACGCTGATGTTGTAGGGTGGCCGCACCTTGTCGACCTGCGCGATCAGGTCACGCTGCCCCAGCATGTAGCCAATGCGCACCCCCGCCAGGCCAAACTTGCTCATGGTGCGCATCAGCAGCACATGGGCATGGCCTGCCGGGTTGGCCCGGATGGTGTCCAGATAGGTGCGGCTGGAAAACGGCTGATAGGCTTCGTCGATCGCCACAATGCTGCCCACCGCCCCCGCCGCTTCGATGATGCGTGCCATCGCACCGGCATCCCACAGATTGGCCGTCGGGTTGTTCGGGTATGCCAGGTACACAATCGCGGGCTCAATCCGCGCGATGGCCTGCAGCATGGCCGACTCGTCCAGCGCAAAGTCGGGCGTGAGTGGTACGCCCACAAAGTCCAGACCCTGCAATTGGGCACTCATGGCGTACATGACGAAGCCGGGGGTAGGCGCCAGCACCACCGGGCGCGCTGCTCCCACCTGAGCCGGAACATCGCACGCCATCGACAGCAGGGCAATCAGTTCGTCCGATCCGTTGCCCAGCATGATGTCATAGCCCTCGGGCATGCCCGCGTGCGCTGCGAGTGCCAGGCGCAGGTCATTGACCCGTCCATCCGGATAGCGATTCAGCGCCAGTGCACCCAGACGCTTGCCCAGCGCTTCCTGTAGTTCTGCAGGCAGGCGGTGCGGATTCTCCATGGCGTCGAGTTTGACCATGCCCTGCGAATCCTGGATCGCGTAGGCGTGCATGGACTGCACGTCCTGGCGAATGCGGCGGGAGATGAGGGTCGCGACAGATGAAACCATGGGGTAATACGGGGCCTAAGTACACAATGCATCAGGAACCCAGCCATCTGGTGCGCTCCTGCAACAACCCGAGTATTACATCAACTACCGCACTCCTTGCTTCAAGGGCGCCGGTGACGGCGGTCGTAGCGGTCACCGTCGCCACCCGGGCGCTCATGGACGCGTTCGCTGTAGTGGCTGCCTCCATGCCGGTGTCCCCACCCCAGAGGGCGCACGACACAGGCACTGGCGGTGGCGCACAACACCAGCACCACCACCAACCGACCCCAACGTTGCGCAGATTTCACAATGGATCCTTTCAAAGAAACTACAGCAGTGTGGCCATAACCCCGAGGCGATCCCTATGGCCGACATGACAGAACGAAACGCCTTGTAAAGATGCCGTAAAGCCCGCCATGTCGGGCGAAGACTCGCGACCATGTATACTGGGGTTTTACCCAGCTATAAGCGAGCGCAATGATCAGGGAAGAGGTCTTTTTTTGGCAGATCCAGTGGGCGGGCCGCTGGATGACGACATTCACCCGTTTCACTGAAGACGCGATCCGCAAGGAGCATCCCGAGGCGGTCCGCATCGATGGCTCGGGCGAGATTCGCATGAAGCCGGAATCCCCCACCGAGCGCAGCGCAGCCCTTTCCCACAACCGCCAAACTGCAGCGTTGGCGGGCTCCAACTTTTGAGCCAAACCCGTCCACTTTCGGCGCTGGCCCTCACGGCGCCCGTGGCCATGGGCTACATCCCGCTGGGAATCATCTTTGGTTTCCTGTTTGTGCAGGCCGGCGCCGCCTGGTGGCTGGCGGTGCTGGCCAGTGTGCTGGTGTTTGCCGGTGCTGCGCAGTACATGATGATTCCGATGCTGGCGGCCGGGCTGTCGGTGGGAACCATTGCGTTGGCGACTGCGATCGTCAACCTGCGCCATGTGTTTTATGGTTTGTCGTTGCTGGGCAAACTGCCCCAGGCAAAGATTTCCCGTTGGGTTGTGATTTTTGGACTGACCGACGAGACCTATTCGGTACTCACCACCATGCCTGCGAACACCACCCAGCGCCAGATGGTGGCCATCGCCCTGCTCAACCAGACCTGGTGGGTGCTTGGCACCCTGATTGGCGCGCTCGTTGGAGCGCAGGCGCAGGTGAGGCTGACCGGTCTCGACTTCGCGCTGGCCTCGCTGTTTGCCGTGCTCACCGTGGAGCAGTGGCGTAAGCGCACGACATCGTCCCCCCTATGGGCCGCATTGGCGGGTTATGCGCTGGCCTATGCGCTGGCGCCGCAACATGCCCTGGTGATTGCCATCGCAGTGTGCGTGGTCGTGGCGCTGGTGCTGCATAACCGGCGGCGGCACAAGGAACGCCCAAAGCATGCTTGACAGCGGTTACGTCGTCTCGGTGCTGGTGGCCATGGGTCTGGTCACGTTTGCATTACGCGCGCTGCCTTTTGTGGCGGCGCAATGGCTGCAAAAGCATCCGGTGGTGCACAGCCTGGGTGAGTTTCTGCCGTTGGCCATCATGACATTGCTGTTGACACACACCGTGGTTGGCGCTGCCCACAGCGACCCGCACGGCCCGTGGCCTGAACTGGTGGCGGTGGCGCTGGTGGTGGTGTTGCAGTGGCGCTCCAAACATGCCCTGTGGAGCATTCTGAGCGGCACCGGCCTGTATGTCGTGCTGCGCAATTTCAACCTCTTTGGAGGTTGAGCAATACGCTCTATCGCGCTTTCAGGCGCATCTCGGCGGCCCGGGCGTGGGCTTGCAGACCTTCACCATAAGCGAGCTCGGCTGCGATGGGGCCGAGCACCTGCGCACCCGCCTCACTCACTTCAATGATGCTGGAACGCTTCTGGAAGTCGTAGACGCCCAGGGGACTGGAAAAACGTGCGGTACCCGAAGTGGGGAGCACATGGTTAGGGCCAGCGCAGTAGTCCCCAAGGGATTCACTGGTAAATGCGCCCAGGAAGATGGCGCCGGCGTGCTTGAGCAACGGTTCCCAGCGGTGGGGATCATTGCTGGAAATCTCCAGATGCTCGGGTGCAATCCGGTTGGAAATAGCGCAGGCTTCTTCCATGCTGCGCGTGAGAATCAGCGCGCCGCGGTCGTTCAAACTTTTGGCAATGATCTGCGCGCGCGGCATCTCAGGCAGCAGCCGTTCAATCGCCGCCTGCACCGCATCAAGGTAGGCCACATCGGGACACAACAAAATGCTTTGCGCCAGTTCATCGTGCTCGGCCTGGGAGAACAGGTCCATCGCCACCCAGTCGGGCGGCGTGCTGCCATCGGCCAGCACCAGAATTTCGCTGGGGCCGGCAATCATGTCGATGCCCACCTTGCCAAACACGCGGCGCTTGGCCGATGCCACATAGGCGTTGCCGGGACCGGTGATTTTGTCTACCGCCGGAATGGTGGCGGTGCCATAGGCCAATGCGGCAACCGCCTGGGCACCGCCAACGGTGAAGGCGCGCGACACGCCGGCAACGTAGGCGGCAGCCAGTACCACGGCGTTCTTTTCACCGCGGGGGGTGGGCACGACCATGATGATTTCACCCACGCCGGCCACATGCGCAGGAATGGCGCTCATCAGGACAGACGATGGATAAGTGGCCTTGCCGCCGGGCACGTAGATGCCGACGCGGTCCAGGGGTGTGACCTTCTGCCCCAGGAGGGAGCCGTCTTCGTCCCGATAGCTCCAGCTCTGACCACATTCCTCCTTCTGCGCCTCGTGGTAGCTGCGTACCCGCTGCGCAGCGGCCTGCAGAGCCAGGCGCTGGGCGGTGGGGATGGTGTCAAACGCAGCCTTCAGTTCGGCTTGGGTCAGCTCCAGTGCAGCCACCGAGTCGGCTGGCAGACCGTCAAAGCGTGCCGTGTACTCGAGCACCGCCGCATCGCCGCGCGCCTGTACGTCGGCGAGGATGTCTGCCACGCGCTGTTCGATGGCGGCATCGGTGTCGGCGGCCCAATGCAGGCGCGCCTGGAAATCTTGCTCGAATCGGGCATCAGCGGTTGACAGGCGTGCGGGAACAGCTACAAACTTCATAGCATTGAGAGGTTAATTCGAAGCTGCCACGGCAGCGGTGAAGGCATCAATAATCTTGCGCAAGGGCTCACGTTTGAGCTTCAGCGCGGCCTGGTTTACGACCAGTCGCGAGCTGATATCCATGATGCGCTCCACCTCGACCAGATGGTTGGCCTTCAGCGTATTACCGGTGGACACCAGGTCAACGATGGCATCGGCCAGACCTACCAAAGGCGCCAGCTCCATGCTGCCATAGAGCTTGATCAGATCGACGTGCACGCCTTTGGCGGCAAAAAACTCGCGCGCAATCGCCACGTACTTGGTGGCTACTTTCAGGCGCGAGCCCTGCTTCACAGCAGACGCGTAATCAAAATCGGCGCGCACTGCCACACTGATGCGGCACTTGGCAATTTGCAGATCCAGCGGGGTGTACAGCCCCTGGCTACC
>CAJBVC010000198.1 GCA_903958915.1 uncultured beta proteobacterium | reverse complement strand
GTCATTGGCCATGCTGGTGCTGGTCCTGATCACTGTCGCAGTGGGTTGGGTGGTGAGTGACCAGGCCCATCGCCTGGAGGAAGCGCAGCTTTCGGCTCTGAAACCCATGCTGATGCAGGCCCGTAAGAACGAGATCCAGCACTTTGTACAAGCCGGTCGCAAGGTTCTGGCGCACTTTTGTGCCAAGGCCAAGACCGATCCCAATGCGCGCGAAGAGGGTCGTGCGTTGCTGCGGCTGATGGACTTTGGCGAGAAGACCGACGACAACTACTTCTTTATTTATGAGCTTAATGGGGTAAACGTCATGCACCCGCGCATGCCAATATTTGAGGGCACAAGTTTGTGGGACAAAAAGGACGAGGCAGGCAGTTTTGTCATCCAGCGCCTGATAACGATGGCGCGCCAGGGGGGTGGTTTCGTGGACTACTTCTGGAATCGACCCTCCACCAAAAGAAGTGAACCCAAGTTGGGCTATGTGGAACTGGTGCCCGAATGCAACTGGATGGTGGGCACTGGGCTGTATCTTGACCATGTGCGCGAGGCCGAGGATGCCATCAAGAGCAGGACCGCGCTGGAGATCAACGATACGCTGGACAAGATTCTGCTGATATTCCTGATCGCGCTGATGCTGACTGCAGCGATCTTTCTGGCCGTGAGTCTGAATGACCAGCGCACCGCCAACGAGCGCCTGCGTGCGATGGCGCAGAAGGTGGTGCAGTCGCAGGAACTGGAGCGAACCCGTGTGGCACGCGAGTTGCACGATGGCGTGACGCAGTCGCTTGCGTCGGTGAAATACATCTTCGAGTCGGCCGATATTCAACTCGACCGTGGCAAGACCCAGGCCGCTTCGGTCGCGCTGAAAGCAGGCATCGAGCAGACGATTGGGGTGATGATCGATGTGCGGCGTATCTCGCACGATCTCTATCCCACCATCCTCGACGATGCGGGGTTGGGTCTGGCGCTGGAGCAGTTGGGGCGCGAATTTGGTACGCGCACAAGAATTCCGTTGGCCGTGGAGATCGAAGCGATCCGCAAAATGCAGAAGGAAGCCGCCAAAACCCTGTACCGGTTTACCCAGCAGGCGCTCGGCAACATCGAGATGCACGCCCATGCCCGTCACATCAAGATCTCGCTGCGCCAGAATAAGGGCATATTGCTGCGGGTGGAGGACGACGGCGTTGGTTTTGATGCCGAAACCGTTATGCACCAGCGGCGTGAGGGATTGGGGCTGACCAATTTGCGCGAGCGCATCGAAATGTTTGGAGGTACTTTCGCGGTGCAGTCTGCGCCGGGCAAGACGATTCTCAGCGCCTACCTCCCCCCCGAATCAATTCAACCGGATGAACGCCATGTCTGACGCCCAAACCCTCCCCGAACATGAAGAAGGCACCATACGCCTGCTCCTCGTCGATGTGCACGCCATTTCCCGCAACAGTTCGCGCACCCTGTTTGACTCGCTGCCGGGATTGTCGGTGGTGGGTGAAGCAGGGGAGCACCTGGAGGCCTTGCGTCTGGCGGTGGTGCTCCAACCGGACATTGTGCTGATCAGTATGCGGGTGCAGGGCTCGACGGGTCCGGAGACGGCGCGCGAGATTCTGGAGCAAGTGCCACACACGCGCGTCGTGTTTCTCACCTTGTTTGATGACCCGGAGTACATCCACTCGGCGATGGCCTCGGGTGCCCATGCCTACGTGCTCAAGCAGGAACCTGCGGCCGAGATATTGAAGGCGATAACCAAAGTCATGGCCGGTGAGCATTACCTCTCCCCCGGGCTCAAGCTCGCTCAATAATGGAAGGTGTGCCCATGCATTCAACGATTCGGCTGATGATGGTGGACGACCACCCGCTGGCCCGGCAGGGGCTCTGCGCCATGTTGGCCGCGTTTGACGAACGCTTTCTGGTGGTTGCCCAAGCGGCAACGATCGACGAGGCGCTGGCATGCGCGTCGGCATCGCAACCCGAGGTAGTCTTGACGGACCTGCATCTGGGGCCCGGTGAATCCAGAAACGGTCTGGACCTGATTGTGTTGTTGCAAGCGCAGCATCCCGACCTTCAGTTTGTCATGATCACCTCCGAGGTCAACGACCAATTCCTGCTCAAAGCGCATGACCTTGGAGTGGGTGCGTATCTGCATAAACACGCCGCTGCGGCAGAGATTGCCAGGGCCATCGAGTCGGTGGCGAGCGGTTTCACGCACTATCCAGCGCACCTGAAAACGGCGCTTGACAAGCGCGACCGCGCGCCGGTGGCAACCCAGCGTGAGCGGGAGTTGCTCCCTTACATTGCCCGCGGCATGACAGCCAAAGAGATTGCCCGCGAGCTCACCCACATGGAGCCTGGCTCCCCGATCATTGACCGTACCGTCGAAGTCCACAAAGGCAATATCAAGCGCAAGTTCCGGCTCGACTCGGCCAACGCACTGATCACTTTCGCCATCGAATACTGCCAGGACCACAGAATCGATTACCGGGCGATGCTCCTGCATACCAAGCGCCCGGGTCATTGATGAGCACAGGGCGAGTCAGGACTACTTGCCACGGGTAAACCGTGTCACGCCCAATGTGTCGGTGGGATTCTTGATTTCCTTCCAGGCTGCGTGGAATCTTCCTTCCTGCAGGACATCAAGGTTCTTGAGCAAGCAACTCTGCAGTGCGGCAACGCGTTTGCCCATTTCGCCGTTGGGCTTGAAGGGGCGTGTCACCAGCAGGTTGGGTGAGCCCAGAAAAGGCAGGTTGAAAGCATCAAGGTTCTGGTAGTTGCGCTTGACAATCGAAAATGGCGGCTGGGGTTGCAGGTCGTATTCGACCATCTGTAAGCCACTGTCCGTTTTGTGGCGAGCGACTGATGGCAATGGCCAGCCACCGTCGGTGAAGATCGCGTGCACCTGCCCCTCTTTCAGCCATTTCACCGCCTCGTCATCACTATCGGCTTTGTACAGCGTCATGCCATAGCCATACTGGTTGTTGAGCCGCTGTCCTAGCAGTGACGTGGAGCCTACAGCCGCGACCTTCAGTCCTCTGAGGTCGGAAAACTTGCGAACAACCTTGACTTCGCGCGTGTCTTCGTTTTTCCATGGCAGGTAGGATTTGGTCAACTCACCGACCCGAAAGCCACCGCGCAGAGACAAAATATGAAGGAGGTTGATATGCAAGGGCATCACGGCCTGCAGACTTTGAATATTCTCGTCGCCGTCCCGGCCAATTTCCTTCAAGGTGTCTACCTGCACGATACCCAGATCGATTTCACTGGCCGATAGTTTCATCAGGTTTGGAATGCCGCCAATACTCGGCGCGTTGACGATCGGGACCTCATTGCCGCAGACGGCACGCATATCCCTTACCAGTAGTTCGTAGACCTTGCCGTCTGGCCCACTACCAATGCGAAGGGCATTGGACGATGTGGTTTCCTCGGCGAGCGCTGGTGTGAGCAGACTGCCAATCAGTGCCAGGGTGGCGAGTGTGGTGCAGCGCTGGATGTATTTCATGGGGAACTCCTTGTTAAAAATTGACTATCGAAATGTGGGTACCGGAGGGGGCTCAATCGGTTTGGTGACTGAATCGTGTGGGCGTCGATCGGCGCCCTGCCATGCAGCGACGACGAGTGCGATGAAGATGACCGCGCCAACCCAACGCAGGGCTTTCCAGAAGTTCATGGCCGTCTCCGGTGTGTCTCAAAGTCGGGCACATGCAGGGCATCCATGTGATCCAGGCTGGGTTCGTCCAGCAGGGTGCGGGTAGGCCCCTCGGTACTGCTCATCTGCACATCCAACTCGGCAAATACCGTGTTGAAGCGGTCCTGCACAGTGCGCAAGGCGGTGTCGGTCAACAGATCCTGCATCAGGTTCTCGGTGGCATTGGGGTCGAGCGCGGTATTGGCATCATCAATGGCCAGCGCCATGCGCCACTCGCTATCCTTGCGTTGCACTGTCAAGCGGAATTCGTCCAGAGCGGCTTGTGCCTGGACCAGCCGGTTGAGGTTGACGCCATGAAACTGGCGCAAGCGTTGCAATGCCCGGTCCTGGCGTTCCAGGATATGACCGGGGTCCTGGTGCCGACGCTGCGCCACCATCTCCTCGATCGACTCTATCTGCCCACCGACCGTGACCAGAGCATTGCGAAACGACCGCAGCCTCTCGGAGCGGCGCAGCATCTCATTTTGAAGTTGCTCAATCGGGCTGCGCCTTGCCTCTGCTTTGCGCAGGGCCAAAAGGCGGTTTTCCAGCTTCTGCAGGGCCAGTGGAAGGGTCTGCATCGCAACGAAGCCTGCACCACCCATCGCCAGCAAGGCTGCCAAGCCCGCTCCTGCCGATGCGGCAGCCCACACCAGGGGCGACAGAACGGCCAGTAGCGTGACCGTAGCGATGATTGCCAGGCCGCGAACGATCCAGATCTTCTGCGCCTCGCCGGTTGGGTGTTGTGGGTTGCGTGCCGTCATCATTGCCTCCTCGTGTACTGCATGC
>CAJBVC010000197.1 GCA_903958915.1 uncultured beta proteobacterium | reverse complement strand
CGCCCGCAAACTGGCCTGGCAGTTGTATGACGCTGGCGTAGATGCGCTCATCATCCAGGACATGGGGCTGCTGGAAATCGACTTGCCCCCCATCCAGTTGCATGCCAGTACCCAGACCGATATCCGCACGCCCGAGAAAGCACGCTTTTTGCAGGATGTGGGGCTGTCCCAGATCGTGCTGGCGCGAGAACTGACACTCGAGCAAATCCGCGCGATTCGCTCCCAGACCCACTGCACACTGGAGTTTTTTGTGCATGGCGCGCTGTGCGTTGCCTACAGCGGCCAGTGCTATATCAGCCACGCCCACACAGGACGCAGTGCCAACCGGGGTGAATGCAGCCAGGCCTGCCGCCTGCCCTACCAGGTGATTGATGACAAAGGCCGCTTTGTGGCCCACGACAAACACGTGCTCTCCATGAAGGACAACAACCAGAGCGCCAATCTGGCGGCGCTGGTGGACGCGGGCGTGCGCAGCTTCAAGATTGAAGGCCGGTACAAGGACCTGGGCTATGTGAAGAACATCACCGCCCACTACCGCACGCTGCTCGATGCCTTGATCGAAGAGCGCCAGGACGCCCCGCAACCGCTGGCACGCTCGTCCAGTGGCAGCACACGCTTTACCTTTACGCCGGACCCTAACCAGAACTTTAACCGCGAGTTCACCGACTATTTTGTGCAAGGCCGCAAGGAAGACATCGGCGCCTTCGACACGCCCAAGAACCCCGGCCAGCCCATCGGTTACGTGACCGGGCTCGGGGCGAACTGGGTCGACCTGGAGTTACTTGATGTGACCCTCACGCTGCACAACGGCGATGGGCTGTGCTACTACGACCTGCAAAAGGAATTGACGGGCCTGGCGATCAACCGCGCCGAAGCCCTCGATGCCAAAAAGGGACGTTGGCGCATCTACCCGAAAGACGCATTGACAGGTCTCAAAGACTTGCGCAAAGGGGTGGAAGTCAATCGCAACCGCGACGTCCACTGGGTGAAGGCGCTCGACAAGAAGTCGAGCGACCGACGCATCGGTGTGTGGGCCGAGTTGGCAACCACCGCCACCGGCGTATCACTCCACCTGACCGACGAAGATGGCAACAGCGCCAGTGTCCATGCCCATCTGCCCCACAGTGATGCCAGCGACCCCGTCGCCAACGCCCGACTGCTGGAACAACAGATTGGCAAACTGGGTGCTACCATTTTCGTAGCTATTCACGCACGATTGACGGGCGCTGATGGCCTTTTTATCCCGGCATCTGCACTCAATGCCCTGCGTCGCCAGGCGGTGGAAACGCTGGAAGCAGCGCGTCACAAGGCATGGAGCCGCCTGTCGCGAGCCATGCCTTTGCAGCCGAGCGTGCCCTACCCCGACGACACACTCACTTACCTGGCCAATGTGTTCAACCAGAAGGCGCACGATTTCTATGCCCGCCATGGTGTGAAAGTGATTGACGCCGCCTACGAAAGCAATGAGGAACTCGGTGAGGTGAGTTTGATGATCACCAAGCACTGCGTGCGATTTTCGCTCAGCCTGTGCCCCAAGCAGGCCAAGGGCGTCACTGGCGTGCAGGGCCAGGTCAAGGCCGAGCCCCTGCAACTGGTCCATGGAAAAGAAAAACTCACGCTGCGATTTGACTGCAAACCGTGCGAGATGCATGTGGTTGGCAAGACAAAACAGTCGGTTGTGCAAGGCGTGCCCATGACTTTTTACCGACAGCGTCTCGACGCCGCCCATTGAGCTACCATTCCAAGTAACACGTTGGAAGTACAGAGAACTGCTATGGATTCATTTCAGTGGGCGCCTTGCTTTACGACCGGGCTCCCGATGGTCGATGAACAGCACCATCACCTGGTCGATGTCATCAACCAGTTTGGCGACCTGCTGATGCGTCCGCAAGGCAGCACGGCCGCCGAAGTGGAGGGCGTTTTTGAGGAGCTGGCCCGCTATGCCCAGCACCACTTCCATGAAGAAGAGGCACTTATGGTGAGTGCTGCGCTGGACCAGCGGCATTTGGAACACCACTGCAATGAGCATGTCCAGTTTCTCCAGGACGTGACCTACCTTCACGCAAGGGTCGCGACCGGAAAGCGCGAGGACGCTGTCGCCCTGCTCAACTTCCTGACCAATTGGCTGGCGTACCACATTCTGGGTTCGGACCAGTTGATGGCCTGGCTGATGGCTGCCAGCAACGCGGGCAAAAGCCAGGAAGATGCCTACCAGTCGTATATGGCAGGCAAGGACCCGGCCACGGCGACCCTGCTGCAGGCCATGAACCGTTTGTTTAACCAGGTATCCGAGCGCAACCGTGAACTGGCTGAACTCAATCACACCCTGGAAGCCCGCGTCGCCGAGCGCACCCACGCGCTCTCTGAGGCCAATGAGCGGCTCGAAAACATGGCCATGACCGACGTATTGACGGGCTTGCCCAACCGCCGGCACGCCATGCTCGCCCTCGAGGTGGAGTGGCAAAAGGCAGGCGCCACGGGCGAACCCCTGTCGTGCATG
>CAJBVC010000196.1 GCA_903958915.1 uncultured beta proteobacterium | reverse complement strand
TACCTATGGCCTGCGAAAAGACTTTTCGAAGGCGCAAGACATTCTGAAATCCGTCGCCAAAGACGTGCCCGGAGCCGGAGCCGAGGCACGCACACGGTATGCGCTTGAATTGGGCCGCACGTATGCTTCTGCAACGCATCCGAGCGCGCTTCAGACTGCCGAGACCAGGAAACTTGCACGCGCGTCCTACGAGGAGGCACTTGCGATTGCCAAAAGCGCGCAACTCGATGACCTGGCCATCGATGCCATTCACATGCTGGCGTTTGTCGACACGGCGCCGGTGGATCAGCTGAAGTGGGGGCAGGAGGCCCTGGTAGTGGCATTGGCGTCCACCCAGCCCAAGGCCAGGAATTGGGAAGCATCGATTCGGAACAACATCGGCTATGCCATGCATCAACTGGGCCGGTTCGATGAAGCACTGGTGCAGTTCAGGCTGGCGGTGGCGTTGCGCGAACGAGGCACGAACGCAGAGTCCACCCGGGTCGCGCACTGGATGGTCGCCTGGACGTTGCGCGCTTTGGGGAAAATGGACGAGGCTTTGGAGATCCAGTTGCGCTTAGAGCGCGAGTGTGACGCCGCAAAGAAGCCCGACCGGTATGTGTTTGAGGAACTAGAGATTCTCTACCGTGCGCGTGGTGATGCACCTCGGGCTAAACACTACGCCGATCTGGTGAAGTCGACACCGGGTTAACCGTGCGTCAACGCACGCCGGATATACCGCAATGACAATCTCAGGAGGTTCCCGCAATGGCTGAAGCCAAGACCAAGGCAACCGGAGTAAGTGTTGCCGACTACCTCGCCGCCAAAGCAAGCGACGATCAGCGGATCGACTGCGCCGCTCTGATGGCCCTGCTTGAGAAGATCACAGGGAAGAGCCCAAAGATGTGGGGCCCGAGTATCGTCGGCTATGGCGCGTACCGCTACACCTATGAGAGCGGCAGAACCGGGGAGTCGTGCCTCGTCGGTTTCGCTGTGCGCGGCAGAGAACTGGTGGTCTACCTCGGCGCCGAAGGCGAGCAGCAGGAGGCGCTGCTGTCACGGCTGGGCAAGCACAAGATGGGCAAAGCATGCCTGTACTTCAAGCGGCTGAGCGATCTTGACAAACTGGTGCTGGAGCAACTCATTGCAGGCTCCATTGCAGAGATCAAGCGCCGGCATGGGGCGTAAAGTCAATGCACACTTCAGCTCTCGTGTTGTTCTCTGGTGGGCAGGATTCCACCACTTGCCTGGCGTACGCGCTGGACCGCTACGAACGCGTGGAAACGATCGCTTTTGATTATGGTCAGCGCCACCGGATTGAATTGGACGCACGGTTGCAAGTGCTTGGTGCGCTGAAGCAAACCTTTCCACAGTGGGCATCGAAGCTGGGTGAAGACCATTTGCTGGATCTGGCGGTGCTGGGTGCGGTGAGCGAGACGTCCCTCACACGCGACACCGCCTTCAAGATGGAAGCTAACGGCTTGCCCAACACGTTTGTGCCCGGGCGCAATCTTCTGTTCTTGACCCTTGCGGCCGCCGTTGCCTACCGTCGCGGTCTGCAGGTGATGGTGACCGGCGTCTGTGAAACCGACTTTTCAGGGTATCCCGATTGCCGTGACGACACCATCAAGGCGATGCAACTGGCGCTCTCCTTGGGCATGGACAAGCGGTACTTGATTGAAACCCCTTTGATGTGGATCGACAAGGCCGCAACCTGGCAACTTGCCCATGATTTGGGTGAAAAATCCGGGCGGCAGGAGGGGGGTCTCGCCCTGGTCAATCTCATCCTGGAGCACACCCATACATGCTACTTGGGCGATCGTTCGAACAGGCACCCGTGGGGGTATGGTTGCGGAGATTGCCCGGCGTGCCAATTGCGTGCGCGTGGATATGACGCCTTTCGCGCCGGAAATCTCGGCTAAAGCAAAGCCTGCCAGCCATCCGATGGACGGAAATTACGGACTGGTCAACGCGTGGCGTACCAGCAATGTCGCCAGCACCCACATGGTCACACCAATCAGGCCATCCAGTATCTGCCAAGCCTTGGGCCGGGCAAACCACGGAGCCAGCCAGCGCGCGCCGAAACCCAAGAGCCCAAACCAGGACAGACTGGCGACGCTGGCACCCGCAACGAACCACAACTGCAAAGCGGCAGGCTGCTGGGCACCAATGCTGCCAACCAGCAGCACCGTATCCAGGTACACATGGGGATTGAGCAAAGTAAACGCTGCCGCCTGCGCCATTGCCCCCGCCAAGCTTAAGCCGACTCCCGATTCCGCTGCTCGCAACTGGTTGGACTGCCTGGCGCGCCGCAACGCCAGCCACCCATAACTTGCCAGAAACACGGCGCCCGCCAGTGCAAGGGCACGTGCAAACCCGGGGTGTTCACCCAGCGCCTGCGCCATTCCAAAAACACCCGCCGTCATCAGCGCTGCGTCTGTCACTGAGCAGAACAGCACCACGCTGGCCACATGTTCGCGGCGCAGGCCCTGGCGCAGCACAAATGCGTTTTGCGCGCCAATCGCCACGATGAGCCCCAGGCTCAATACCAGCCCCTGAACAAAGACAGGGGCTGCTGCAGGAATGGTGTCTAACAACAAAATAGTCCGTTAGCGCCCGCACATTATGCGGGAGGCGCTACCGAAGTTATAGCGTCGGATAGTCGGTGTAGCCTTTGCCGTCGCCACCGTACCAGGTGCTTCGGTCTTGTCCATTCAGCGCTGCACCGGTGCGCAGGCGTTGCGCAAGGTCCGGGTTGGAGATGAAGGGCCGGCCAAACGCCACCAGATCAGCGCCCTGCGCCAGTGCCTGGTTGGCAAGCTCCAGCGTGTAGCCGTTGTTGACCATCCAGGCGCCCGCGCCGCCGCCCTGGCGGTAGACTTCTTTGAGCGACTCGTAGTTGAACGGACGGTCGGCAATCTCACGCACACCGCCAGTGGCGCCTTCGATGACGTGGATGTAAGCCAGGTTCATCTCGGCGAGGTGGTGAATCACGTAGTCGAATAGTTGCTGCGGGTCTGCATCGACCACATCATTGGCGGGCGTCACCGGCGAGAGGCGGATGCCGACGCGGCTGCCGCCCACGTCGTCCACAATCGCGCGCATCACTTCAAGCAGCAGGCGGGCGCGGTTCTTGATACTGCCACCGTAATCGTCGGTGCGGTGGTTGCTGCCGGTTTTCAGGAACTGGTCGAGCAGGTAACCATTGGCAGCGTGCACTTCCACTCCGTCAAAACCAGACGCGATGGCGTTTTCGGCGGCACGTCGATAGTCCTGCACGATTTCCGGCAGTTCCTCCGCCTCCAGCGCACGGGGCTCGGACGTATCGACGAAGGTGGGCACGCCGTCGTGGATCAGCACCGTCTTGGTGTGGGCGCGAATTGCCGAGGGGGCTACCGGCTTGCCAAAGTGTGGCTGCAACTCGGTGTGAGAGACGCGCCCCACGTGCCACAACTGCACCACGATCTTGCCACCCGCCTCGTGCACCGCATGGGTTATCTGCTTCCAGCCGTCGAGTTGCTCGGTGCTGTACAGGCCCGGCACATCGGCATAGCCCTGGCCTTGCGGGCTGATGGCGGTGGCCTCGGTAATGATCAGGCCGGCGGTTGCGCGTTGCGCGTAGTAGGTGGCCATCAGCGCGTTGGGTATCGCCCCCGGCGCCCGGTTGCGCGTCAGAGGCGCCATGACGATGCGGTTGGCCAAGGAAATCTGGCCGACTTGGAGGGGGTCGAAGAGGGTGGTCATCGCTTTGTACTTTTTCGTTGTAGTGAGGAGGATTTTACGGCCGACGCACGTGCGCGGAACATATGGTTTGGTGGCTATCGTCAGTCGGTATCGTGGATACCAAATCAGCCGATCAGCGACTCTGCTCACAAGCGGTGAAAATCCATTGCCTTCACGCATTTGCCGCGTTTGGGCAACCCATGAAAAAACTACTGATTGTTGTCGCCGCAGCCGCTCTGACTTTGGGTTTCTTCGCGCTGGATTTGCATCAGTACTTGACGCTGGACGGTATGCAGGCCGGTCTGGTGCAGTTTGAGGCCCGGCGTGCTGCATCGCCCCTGACTGTAGCCGTGGCCTTCTTCGCGCTGTATGTGGTGGTAACCGCCCTGTCCATACCGGGTGCGCTGGTTCTGACGCTGGCTGCGGGGGCGTTGTTTGGGGTGGTTGCGGGCACGGTGATCGTGTCGTTTGCCTCCAGTATTGGTGCCACGCTGGCGTTTCTGGCGTCCCGCTATCTGTTGCGTGACTTCGTGCAGAGCCGCTTTGGTGACCGCCTCAAGGCCATCAACGAAGGTATGACCAAAGACGGCGCGCTGTACCTGTTCACCCTGCGACTGGTACCCCTGTTCCCGTTTTTTCTGGTGAATCTGCTGATGGGCCTGACGCCGATACGCACCCTGAGCTATTACGCGGTCAGTCAACTCGGCATGCTGGCAGCCACCGTCGTGTATGTAAATGCCGGCACGCAACTGGCCCAGCTGACCAGTGTGTCGGGCATTGTGTCACCCGGCATGCTGTTGTCGTTTGGGCTGCTTGGGGTGTTCCCCATGCTGGCCAAGAATTTTTTGCAGTTTCTGCAAAGCCGCCGCGTTTACGCCAAATGGCAGCGCCCGCACAAGTTTGACCGCAATCTGGTGGTGATTGGCGGCGGCGCGGCGGGCCTGGTCACCTCCTATATTGCGGCAGCCGTGAAAGCCAAAGTTACTTTGGTGGAAGCGCACAAGATGGGGGGCGACTGTCTGAACTACGGTTGCGTGCCGAGCAAGGCACTTATCAAGTCGGCCCGCGTGGCCCACCAGATGCGCCACGCTGAAAACTATGGCCTGAGTGCGACAGAACCCCAATTCAGTTTTCGCAAGGTGATGGCCCGCGTGCACGAAGTAGTTGCCACTGTGGCCCCGCACGACAGCGTGGAACGCTATACCGCCCTGGGTGTGGAAGTGCTGGAGGGCTATGCCCGAATCGTTGACCCCTGGACGGTGGAGATCACGCTCCACACCGGAGAAGTGCAACGCCTGACCACCCGCTCCATCGTCATCGCTGCGGGTGCGCGGCCGTTGGTGCCACCGCTGCCGGGCCTGGAAGACGTAGGGTATGTCACCAGCGACACGCTGTGGGGTGAGTTCGCCAA
The DNA here is from genome assembly GCA_903958915.1 of uncultured beta proteobacterium. Lineage (GTDB taxonomy): Bacteria > Pseudomonadota > Gammaproteobacteria > Burkholderiales > Burkholderiaceae_C > Allorhodoferax. The sequence continues at coordinate 510 of CAJBVC010000196.1, read as the reverse complement.
ACTGGATACGCCCCCAGCACGGCTGGTGGTGCTGGGCGGCGGCCCGATTGGCTGCGAGTTGGCGCAGAGTTTTGCCCGCCTGGGCTCCCAAGTGACTCAGGTCGAGATGGCACCACGCATCCTGTTGCGTGAGGACCCCGAGGTGTCCGATCTGGCCCGTGTTGCGTTGACCCGTGATGGTGTGGACGTGCTGACCGACCATAAAGCGCTGCGTTGCGAACGTGAGGGCCAGGGCAAAGAGTCACGCACATTCATCGTCGTTGAGAACCAGGGGGCTAAAAAGCGCATCGAGTTTGACGCCCTGCTGTGTGCCGTGGGACGTGTCGCCCGCCTGGAGGGGTATGGTCTGGAAGCGCTGGGTATTCCGACGCAGCGCACGGTGGCGGTGAACGACTACCTGGAGACGCTGTACCCCAATATCTATGCAGCAGGTGACGTGGCCGGCCCCTACCAATTGACCCACACCGCTGCCCACATGGCCTGGTATGCAGCGGTGAACGCATTGTTTGG
>CAJBVC010000195.1 GCA_903958915.1 uncultured beta proteobacterium | reverse complement strand
TTGATGATGAGCTGGATCGCCATGGCGCGGCGCACCGAATCCTCGGTCGGTGTGGTGATGGCTTCATCAAACGCGTTGGTGTGCAGGCTGTTGCAGTTGTCGTAAATGGCGATCAGCGCCTGCAACGTGGTGCGGATGTCGTTGAACTGGATCTCCTGTGCGTGCAGGCTGCGGCCACTGGTTTGAATGTGGTACTTGAGCTTCTGGCTGCGCTCGTTGGCACCGTACTTCTCCTTCATGGCCACGGCCCAGATGCGGCGCGCCACGCGACCCATCACCGTGTACTCGGGGTCCATGCCATTGCTGAAGAAGAAGGAGAGGTTGGGCGCAAAGTCGTCGATGTGCATGCCGCGCGCGAGATAGGCTTCGACAAAGGTAAAGCCGTTGGACAGCGTAAAGGCCAACTGCGATATCGGGTTGGCACCGGCTTCGGCAATGTGGTAGCCGCTGATCGAGACCGAGTAGAAGTTGCGCACGTTGTGGTGCACAAAGTACTGTGCGATGTCGCCCATCACTTTGAGCGAAAACTCGGTGGAGAAGATGCAGGTGTTCTGCCCCTGGTCTTCTTTCAGGATGTCGGCCTGTACCGTGCCACGCACGTTGGCCAGCACCCATTCGCGAATTTTGGCAGTCTCGGGTTCGGTGGGGTCTCTGCCATTGTCGGTTTTGAACTTTTCCAGGTTCTGGTCGATGGCGGCGTTCATGAACATCGCCAGGATGCTTGGCGCCGGGCCGTCGATGGTCATGGAGACGCTGGTGGCCGGGTTGCACAGATCAAAGCCACCGTACAACACTTTGAGGTCGTCGATGGTGGCGATCGACACGCCGGAGTTGCCGATCTTGCCGTAGATGTCGGGGCGCGGATTGGGGTCGTTGCCATACAGCGTGACCGAATCAAATGCAGTGGACAGGCGTTTGGCCGCCATGCCGCTGGAAAGCAACTTGAAACGCCGGTTGGTACGGAAGGCATCGCCTTCACCGGCGAACATGCGCGTGGGGTCTTCGTTCTCGCGCTTGAAAGCGAAAGTGCCGGCGGTGTAGGGGTAGCTGCCGGGCACGTTGTCGAGCATCAGCCATTTGAGAATTTCACCGTGGTCTTCAAACTGCGGCAAGGCCACCTTGCGAATGGTGGTACCGCTGAGTGACTTGGTGGTGAGCGCAGTGCGAATTTCCTTGTCGCGGATTTTTACCACGTACTCGTCGCCGGCATACGCGTGCAGCATCTCCGGCCATTGCGCCAGCAGCTTGCGCTCAGCAGTACCCAACTGCTGCGCACGCTGGTCTGCCAGACCGTTGACCGCTTCTACCGCGCGGACCTTTGCTGGATTGGCCTCGTGCAGCATACGCCCTGACTCGCGCAATTGCTGAATCTCACGGGCCAGGCGTGCCTGGGCTTTGGCGCGCGCTTTGTAGCCGCGCACCGTGTCGCTGATCTCTGCCAGATAGCGGGTACGGGCTGCGGGCACCACCGGTGTCTGGTTGGAGCTGAAGCGCACCGATACGGCCGGGAGAATCCCTTCTTTGACGGGCAGGCCCAAAGATTGCAAACGAGGCAGCAGCGCCTGGTACAGGGCCGTCACACCGTCGTCATTGAAGCGTGCCGCCATGGTGCCAAACACCGGCATCTGGTCGGGCGGTGTGGTAAACGCTTCACGGTTACGCTGCACCTGCTTGGCAACATCGCGCAGCGCATCGCTGGCACCCTTGCGGTCGAACTTGTTGATCGCGACAAATTCCGCAAAGTCCAGCATGTCAATTTTCTCGAGCTGGCTGGCAGCGCCGAATTCGGGTGTCATGACGTACATCGGCACATCCACCAGTGGCACGATGGCGGCATCGCCCTGCCCAATGCCAGAGGTTTCTACGATGACCAGGTCAAATCCAGCACATTTGGCCGCGGCTACCGC
>CAJBVC010000194.1 GCA_903958915.1 uncultured beta proteobacterium | reverse complement strand
TCTTTCTGCACGACCCGTGAAGCAGCAACCCTACTGGGGGTTTCGGCGGGAACTGTGCAGCTGTGGGTAGAAAACGGACTGCTACAGGCATGGAAAACAGCCGGGGGCCACCGTCGCGTTCTGCGTGATTCGGTCGAGAGCCTGTTGCACAAAAAGCCTGCCGCACCGGTCGGTACAACCGTGGTATCCGTGTCAGGGCAGCGCCGCACGCGTGTCATGGTGGTAGAAGACGATCCCAGCCTGCTTCGACTGTATGAAACACAGCTTGCGCGCTGGCCCATTCCCATGGAGCTCACCCTCATCGACAACGCCATTTCTGGGCTGCTTCAAATGGGCCGCAGCGGACCGGATTTGCTGATTACCGATCTGCACATGCCCGGAATGGATGGCTTTGCCATGCTTCGCGTGCTAAACCAATCCCCTGAAATGGCACAAACCAAGATGGTCGTGGTCAGCGGTCTGGGTGTGGACGAAGTCAACGCCCGCGGCGGTGTGCCCAACGGCGTAGAGGTACTTGCCAAGCCGATTCCATTTGCTCAACTACTGTCTATTGCGCAGGGTGTTGCCCGGCAGGTGGCGAATCCGACCGGCGTCGCCACACGCCTGTGATGGCGTGTCGGGGTCGTTCGAAATGGCCAGCAGCGACTTAGCCGATTCCTGGGCCACGGAACGCCGTTTCTCGACAAGTTTCATGCTGGTTTCCTTGCGTTGCGCTTTCTGCTGATGCGCGCCTCGTCAATTTGCCACTGGCTGCACTCCAGTGGCTACACGGCCAGCTCGGTGGTGGCCGCAATCTGCCCCATCTGGCCGATTTCTTCCATCGACAGCACCCGGTTGACGTTGAGCAAAATTACAAACTTGCCTGCCACCTTGGCAATTCCTTCAATGAAGTCGGGCCGGATCTTGGCGCCAAAACTCGGAGCGGGTTCAATTTCAGTGATCGGTATTTCGAGTACCTCCTGCACGGAGTCCACCACCACGCCCATATTCAGACGTTCGCCCTCATTGGTGGTGGACAGCTCCACAATCACAATGCAGGAGCTCTTGATGATCGGGGTGGAGGGCTTGCCAAAGCGGTTCGACAAATCCAGCACCGGCACCACCGCGCCACGCAGATTGATGACGCCGCGAATACAGTCGGGCATCATCGGCACCGCGGTCAGATCAGCGTACCAGATGATTTCCTTGATGCTCAGGATGTTGATCGAAAACATCTCACCCCCCAGCATGAAAGTCAGGTACTGTTTTGCTTGCACCAGTGTTTGCGCTTCGCCCGCGGTGAGCTGGCGCTTTTGTTCGGTTGTAGCCAAGGCGGTCATGACCGGCTCCTTCAGAATTTGGTGAACTGGGATTCGTCCAGATTCAAGCTTTTAGCTGTGGCCGGGCGGACCATTGGCTTGCCTTTGAAGGCCTTGGCCGGCGCTGGCAGTTTGCCGCTGGCGGTGCTTTTTCGCACCGCAAAACCAACGCCTGCGCCAACCCGCGAGTTGTCGAGCTTGAAGAACGACATGGTTTGCTGCAGCTGTTCGGCCTGGCTGCTCATCTCCTCGCTGGTAGCGGCCAGTTCCTCGGAGCTCGATGCGTTCTGCTGCGTGGTCTGGTTGAGTTGACCCACGGCGGAGTTGATCTGGCCCACACCGGAGGATTGCTCGCTGGAGGCCGCCGATATTTCTTGCACCAGGTCGGCGGTCTTGCGGATGGCGGGCACCATGTGCTCTAACAGCTTGCCGGCTTTCTCGGCCAGCTCCACGCTGCTGGTAGCCACTTCGCCAATCTCTTGTGCTGCCACCTGGCTGCGCTCGGCCAGCTTGCGCACTTCGGCAGCCACCACGGCAAAGCCTTTGCCGTGTTCACCGGCACGTGCGGCTTCAATGGCGGCATTCAAAGCCAGCAAGTTGGTTTGGGCCGCTATGTCGTCAATGATGCTGATTTTCTTGGCGATCTGTTTCATGGCCGCTACCGTGGCGTTGACGGATTCGCCACCGTCGGCTGCGTCTTGCGCGGCCTTGCTGGCCATGCCTTCGGTCACTTTGGCGTTTTCGGTGTTCTGGGCAATCGAAGATGTCAT
>CAJBVC010000193.1 GCA_903958915.1 uncultured beta proteobacterium | reverse complement strand
TGGCCACCGCGGCCGGCCTGTTGGGGGGCCCGGATGTGGTCGGCGCAGTCATGTTCCCGGCAGCCATGCTGATGGCCTCGATGTTTTTCACCTCGCTCTACTTTACGTTTCGCGACAGTTTTGACAGCACCCCGGAAGGCCAACCATGACCCAACACCTGCTGCACGGGCGCACCGACCGGGAAGTCACCTGGACCCAGCGACGGAACTTTCTTCAGGCAGCCGCCGCATGGACGGCCCTTGGCGGGTTTGCCAGCGCCCACGCGCAGTCGCGTAGCAATGTGGTTGAGTTGCAGGGCGACGCGCTGGTGAACGGGTCCCGACTGGACCGTGGGCAACCACTGCAGGCCGGCGACCAGATCGTGACCGGCCCGGGCAGCCAACTCGTTTTTGTGGTGGGCAATGCTTCGTTTCTGGTACGCCAGAGTTCGAATGTGAAAATCGAAGGGGCCGCTGCCTCCACCGCGATAGGGGTGTTGCGTCTGATCACTGGCGCGGTAGCAAGCGTATGGGGCACCGGCACCCGCCGCAAGATCATCACACCGACACTCACTGCCGGAATTCGCGGCACTGGCGTCTACACCGAGATTCTCCCGGAGTTCGCGGGCCGCAGCTACTTCTGCAACTGCTATGGAACGGTGGATGTGGCCGCGGGAAACGATTCCGTGGAGAGCAAGGCCGAGTACCACCAGGCGTTTTGGGTGGAACCACCGGGCAAACCTGGTGCCTCACTGACGCCTGCGAAAAAGCTCAACCACACCGACGAAGAAATGGAAATGCTCGCCAAACTCATCGGCCAGCGCACCGCGTGGGAAATATCCGGACGCAAAGGCGACCCGGAAAATCCCGATTACAGCTATTAAAGTGGGGTGAGCTTTGCCACACTGAGCGCCAGCCACTTGACGCCGTGGCGGGGGAAGTTGATCTGGGCGCGGGCATCAGTACCGCTGCCCTCCAGCGTCAGCACCGTGCCTTCACCAAACTTGGCATGAAACACCTTTTGCTGGACCTTGAGGCCGTGGGCGGGCTCTTCCTTGCGCGCAATTTCAGTGCCAAAAGTGCCCTTTGCGCCCGTGGAATATGCGTAAGCAGCTCCTGATTTCGTAGCAAAATCGCCGCTCCAACTGCGTGGTGCAGGCATCGGGTTGTGTTTCGGGGTGAGCCACTTAAGCGCTTCTTCTGGCAGTTCATCAAAAAAACGGCTCTTCAGGTTGTAGCGGGTCTGCCCATGCAACATGCGGGTCTGGGAGTGGCTCAGGTACAGCCGTTTGCGCGCACGGGTAATGGCCACGTACATCAGGCGGCGCTCCTCCTCCAGACCGTCACGGTCACTCAGTGAATTCTCGTGCGGAAAGAGGCCCTCTTCCATGCCGGTGATGAACACACAGTCAAACTCCAGACCCTTGGCCGAATGCACGGTCATGAGCTGGATGGCGTCCTGGCCGGCCTGCGCCATGTTGTCACCCGCTTCGAGCGCTGCATGGGTCAGGAAGGCCGCCAGCGGAGACAAGGTTTCACCGGTTTCGGCATCCGGTGCCGGAGGTCCATCATCCTGCTCCAGCGGCAGGCCTTGTGCATCGCGACCAAAACCCTCCAGCACGACAAAACTCTCGGCCGCGTTAACCAGTTCCTCCAGATTCTCCACCCGGTCGGCACCCTCACGCTCGGCGCGGTAATGTTCCAGCAAACCACTCTGGTCGAGCATCAGTTCCACGATGGCCCGCAGGTTCATGCCCGTGGTTTGCTCGCGCAACACATCAATCTTGGCAACAAAGCCAGAAATCAGGGCACCCGCCCGGCCGCTCAAACTGCTGACAGCATCGTGCAATGAACAACCCGTGGCGCGGGCCGCATCCTGCAGTTGCTCAATGGAGCGCGCTCCAATACCGCGCGCAGGGAAGTTGACCACCCGCATGAAACTGGTGTCGTCGTTGGGGTTCTCCAGCAGGCGCAGGTAAGCCAGCGCATGTTTGATCTCGGCGCGCTCGAAAAAGCGCAATCCACCGTACACCCGGTAAGGGACGGCCGCATTGAACAAGGCTGTTTCAATCACCCGACTCTGCGCGTTGGAGCGGTAGAGCACGGCAATCTCTTTGCGCTCGACATCTTCACGCACCAGTTGCTTCATTTCGTCCACCATCCACTGCGCCTCGGCAAAGTCGCTGGGCGCTTCGTAGACGCGTACCGGCTCACCTGGGCCCTGCTCGGTGCGCAGGTTTTTTCCCAGGCGCCGGCTGTTGTGGCTGATCAACGCGTTGGCCGAATCCAGAATATTGCTGTAGCTGCGGTAGTTCTGCTCCAGTTTGATCTGATGCTGCACCTGGAACTCACGCACAAAGTCGGCCATATTGCCCACCCGTGCACCGCGAAAGGCGTAGATGCTCTGGTCGTCATCGCCCACCGCCAGCACCGTTCCACCCGCACCATCGGGACTTGCATTGGCCCCCTGCCCGGCCAGCATCTTGATCCAGGCGTACTGCAACTTGTTCGTATCCTGAAACTCATCAATCAGGATATGGCGAAACCGTCGCTGATAGTGCTCGCGGATCGGATCGTTGTCACGCAGCAGTTCATAGGTGCGCAGCATGAGTTCACCAAAGTCCACCACCCCTTCGCGCTGACACTGTTCCTCGTACAACTGGTAAATATCCACTTTGCGGCGGGTCTCGTCATCGCGCACTTCCACCATGTTGGGACGCAAGCCTTCTTCCTTGTTGCCCGAAATGAACCATTGCAATTGCTTGGGTGGAAAGCGCTCATCATCCAAATTGAGCTGCTTGCACAAGCGTTTGATGGCGCTGAGCTGGTCCTGCGTATCGAGTATCTGAAACGACTGCGGCAGGCTGGCCATTTTGAAATGCGAACGCAGAAAGCGGTTGCACAGACCATGGAAAGTACCAATCCACATGCCGTGCACGTTGAGTGGCAGCATCGCCCCAAGTCGCGTCATCATTTCCTTGGCGGCCTTGTTGGTGAACGTGACCGCCAGAATGCCACCGGGCGACACATAGCCGTTTTGCAGAAGCCAGGCAATGCGGGTAGTGAGCACCCTTGTCTTGCCGGACCCTGCGCCCGCCAGAATGAGCGCATGTTCTGCTGGCAGTGTGACGGCGGCGCGTTGCTCGGGGTTCAGGGTGGCGAGTAGCGGGGAGTCGGTTGCGTTTTCGATGTCGTGGCGTAAGTGCATGTCTGATTGTAGAAAGACACTGGATTGCCTGTTTCGGTCGCTGTATTGCTGGGCCCGCGATGTTCTCGGGCTGTGTACTTGCGCTACGTGTCCTCCGCCCTTCGGGCTCCCCCTTGACCTCCGCGCAAGCACACAGTCCAAGCCCAACGCTGCGAAGCAGCCTATTTGCATTCGACCATTGCGTGCCAAGTCATCGAGGAACAGGGTGGCTGTGCGTTTTGCGGAGGTCAAGGAGGAGCCCGCAGAGCGGGCGGGGGACACGCAGCAAAATGCATAGCCGCCCTGTTCCGACGCTCCTACCAACACCGGACAAATCTTCACACAACGTGAGTACAATCAATCACCGGGCCCAAGCAATTGGCACCCGGTATTTTTTTGCCGGTTCCAGTCCAAGCGCCTTGCGATTTTTTCTTGAATCTTCATGAATTTTCTAGACAGGAGCTTGGACCATGGAAATATTTGACTACGACAACATCCTCTTGCTACCCCGCAAGTGCCGGGTGGAAAGCCGCTCGGAGTGCGACGCTGGCATTGAACTCGGGGGCCGCAAATTCCGCCTGCCGGTGGTGCCGGCCAATATGAAAACCGTGGTGGACGAAAAGATCTGCGTCTGGCTGGCCCAGAACGGCTACTTCTATGTGATGCACCGCTTTGACCTGGACAACGTGCAGTTCGTCAAGGACATGAACGCCAAGGGTCTGTACTCCTCCATTTCACTGGGTGTGAAAAAGCCCGATTACCAGGCGGTGGATCAGTTGCACGCGCTGGGACTGGTCCCCGAGTATGTGACGATTGACATTGCCCATGGGCATGCCGACAGCGTCAAGGAGATGATTGGCTACCTCAAAAGCAAAATGCCGTCGACCTTCATCATTGCGGGCAACGTCGCTACCCCGGAAGCCGTGATTGACCTGGAAAACTGGGGCGCAGACGCGACCAAAGTGGGCATCGGCCCGGGCAAGGTGTGTATTACCAAGCTCAAGACCGGCTTTGGCACGGGCGGCTGGCAGTTGAGTGCCGTGAAGTGGTGCGCACGGGTCGCCACCAAACCCATCATTGCCGATGGCGGCATCCGCGACCATGGCGACATTGCCAAGAGCGTACGCTTCGGCGCCACCATGGTGATGATCGGCTCGCTGTTTGCAGGCCATGAAGAGTCACCAGGCCAAACCGTGGAAGTCGATGGCAAGCTGTACAAGGAATATTACGGCTCGGCCAGCGATTTCAACAAGGGCGAGTACAAGCACGTGGAGGGCAAGCGCATTCTGGAGCCGGTCAAAGGCAAACTGGCCAACACCCTGATCGAGATGGAGCAGGATGTGCAGAGCTCCATCAGCTACTCGGGCGGCAAGAAGCTGATGGACATTCGCAAGGCAAATTACGTGACACTGGGTGGA
>CAJBVC010000192.1 GCA_903958915.1 uncultured beta proteobacterium | reverse complement strand
CGAGGCCCTGGCGGCCGCACGTGAACTGGTCCTGGCCGCGGTGAACGACACCCCTTTTGACCTTCCCGCCACGGTGGCGCGCTTAAGCGAGCAGGTCGACGATCTATGCCTTGGACCGAGCACTGCCAACATCGTCGATGCCGCTACCGCACGCCGCATCCCCTCCATCCGTCTGACGGAAGGCAACCTGGTCCAGTTGGGGTATGGCATCAACCAGCGTCGCATCTGGACCGCAGAAACCGACCAGACCAGCGCCATTGCCGAAGAGATTGCCAGTGACAAGGACCTGACCAAATCGCTGCTCAAATCGTGTGGTGTGCCAGTACCCGAAGGTGAATTGGTGCGCAGCGCCGAGGCCGCCTGGGAGGCCGCGCAAAGCATTGGAGTGCCGGTGGTTATCAAACCCTACGATGGCAACCATGGTCGCGGAGTCTCGCTCAACTTGATGACACGCAGCGACGTGGAAGCGGCGTATGCCCTGGCGTTCCGCAAGGGAGATGGCAGCAGCGTCATCGTGGAGAAATTCATCCCGGGCAATGAACACCGGTTGCTGATTGTGGGCCGAAAAATGGTGGCTGCAGCCCGCGGCGAGTCGATCTGGGTGGTGGGTGACGGGGAGTCCAACATCGACCAGTTGACCGATCTGCAAATCAACTCGGATCCGCGCCGCGGCACGGGGGAAGACTTTCCCCTTAACGCCATGATGCCCAGCAAATCGGGCGAGATTGTGCTGGAGCTGGAACGTGCGGGCCTGACCCCCGAGTCCATCCCGCAGAAAGACCAGCAAGTACTGATTCAGCGCAATGGGAACGTTGCATTCGATGTCACCGACGAGGTCCATCCGAGCGTTGCCGAAGCTGCTGCACTGGCTGCCCGCGTCGTCGGACTCGACATCGCCGGCGTCGACATGGTGCTGGAAGATGTCACCAAACCCATGCATGCCCAGCGCGCGGCGGTGATTGAAGTCAATGCCAGCCCCGGACTGCTATCGCACATCAAGCCGGCCGAGGGTGTCGGACGGCCAGTCGGCAAAGCCATCATTGACCATTTATTTCAGGCGGAAAAAGACGGCCGTATCCCGATTGTGGGAATCACCGGTACACAAAAGACAGGCCGCATTGCCCGCCTGGTGGCCTGGCTGGCACATATTAGCGGCAAGCATGTGGGTCTGGCCTGCAGCGAAGGTCTGTACCTGGACGGTCGTCAAGTGTCGTCCAACGATGCGGCACACTGGGAAGCCGGTCAGCGCCTGCTGATCAATCGCTCGGTTCAGGCCGCGGTGTTCGAGAACAGCAGCCAGACCATACTGGCTGAGGGTCTGTCCTATGACAAATGCAGTGTCGGCATTGTGACGGATGTCAGCTGGCAGGAGTCGCTCAAGGAATTTGATATTCTGGACGCTGAGCAGACCTTCAAAGTGGCGCGTACCCAGGTGGACGTCATTCTGCCCAGCGGCACGGCCGTGCTCAACGCCGCCGACCCCCAGGTGGTGGAAATGGCCGAGCTGTGTGACGGCAAGGTCATCTTCTATGCGTTGGATGTCAGATTACCTGCCATGGCAGACCACCGTGCCAAGGGAGAGCGCGTGGTCTTTGTACGTGACGAACTGATCGTGATGGCGCAAGGCAACAGTGAAATAGCCCAGTTACCGCTGGCGACACTCAAGCCGGCCAAATCTTCACAGCCTGAAATGGTGATGGCCGCGGTGGCGGCGGCGTGGGCCTTGCATATTCCACCGGAACTGATTGGCGCGGGCTTGCGGACCTTCGAGTCCAACCCGAAGAAAACACCCTACTCTTACTGATTGCACAGCATGGAAGTCACACGCATCCGGGCCTTGCGCGGCCCCAATCTCTGGAGTCACCATACTGCCATTCAATCGGTGGTTTCATGCAGTGAAGCAGAGTGTTCGGTCGGACAGATGGACGGTTTTGAAGCACGCCTGCGCGCCCGCTTTCCGGAGATCAGCCCACTGCAGCCAACGGGACACAACGACTCCATCCCCATGGCGCATGTGCTGGAACTGGCAGCACTGGAATTACAGGCCCAGGCGGGTTGCCCGGTCACATTCAGCTGCTGCACGCCGACAGTCGAGGCCCAGGTATTTCAGGTCGTCGTCGAATACAGTGAAGAAGCGGTGGGACGGCTGGCGCTGGAGCTCGCGCAGAGTTTGTGCCAGGCGGCGACGGACAACGAACCCTTCGATTTGGCAGCGGCGCTGTCGCAGCTGCGCGAGCTCGATGAAGACGTACGACTGGGTCCGAGCACCGGCTGCATCGTCAATGCTGCTGTCGCCCGCAACATTCCCTACAGCCGCATGACCGAAGGCAGCATGGTGCGTTTCGGGTGGGGCAGCAAACAGCGCCGCATCCAGGCCGCAGAGATGGACATCACCAGCGCCATTGCCGAAGCCATCGCGCAGGACAAGGACCTCACCAAAAAGCTGCTGGCGGCGGCCGGTGTGCCGGTGCCGACCGGGCGCGAGGTGAGCGATGCCGAAGACGCCTGGAAAGCAGCCTGTGAAATTGGCCTGCCCGTGGTGGTGAAACCCAATGACGGCAACCAGGGCAAAGGGGTCACCGTCAACATCACGACCCGCGAGCAGCTGGTCAGGGCCTACGAGGTGGCGCGCGAGTTTCGCAACACCATCTTGGTGGAACGCTACATGCCAGGCAATGACTTTCGCCTGCTGGTGGTGGGCGACAAGATGGTCGCAGCCGCCCGTCGCGATCCGCCAAAAGTGGTTGGCGATGGCGTCCTCACCATCGCCCAGTTGGTAGACCAGGTCAATCTGGATCCGCGCCGCGGCAGCGGGCACTCCACCTCGCTCACCAAAATTCGCTTTGACGAAATTGCGCGCTCCTGCCTGGCCACGCAAGGGCTGACCGACGAATCGGTGCCGGTGAAAGGCCAACGCGTCAACCTGCGCAACAACGCCAACTTGTCCACGGGCGGTTCGGCTACCGATGTCACCGATGATGTGCACCCGGAAGTGGCCGCACGGGCCGTGGCCGCGGCCCACATGGTGGGTCTGGACATTTGCGGCGTGGACGTGGTGTGTGACAGCATCCTGCGACCGATCGAGGAACAAGGTGGCGGCGTGGTCGAAGTCAATGCAGCGCCGGGGCTGCGCATGCATCTTTCGCCCTCGTTTGGCAAAGGACGCGCGGTCGGCGAAGCCATCATTTCCAGTATGTTCAAGAACGGCGAGAACGGGCGCATTCCGATTGTCGCCGTCACCGGCACCAATGGAAAGACCACCACCGTGCGATTGATCTCGCACCTGCTGACCCACAATGGCATGCGTGTTGGCATGACCAACACCGACGGCGTGTATGTGGACGGCCAATGCATTGATACCGGCGACTGCAGCGGCCCCAAGAGCGCCCGCAGTGTGCTGCTGCACCCTGATGTGGATGCCGCGGTGCTGGAAACCGCGCGCGGTGGCGTGTTGCGTGAGGGGTTGGCGTTTGACCGCTGCGACGTAGCCGTAGTCACCAATATCGGTAGTGGTGACCATCTTGGTTTGAACTACATCACCACCGTCAAGGACCTGGCGGTACTCAAGCGCGTCATTGTGCAGAACGTAGCAAAAACCGGCGTCGCGGTTCTCAACGCCACCGACCGCAATGTGGCGTCGATGGCGAGTAAGGCCGTGGGGGCCGTGACATTTTTTGCCGCCGACAAATACCATCCGGTCATGGCGACGCACCGCGCCCAAGGCCAGGCCGTGGTGTACGTGGAGAATGGCCAGATTGTGGCCTCCAAGGGTAATTTTCAAGCCACGATTGCGCTCGCTGACGTGCCTGTCACCATGAACGGCGCCATCGGCTTTCAGGTGGACAATGCCATGGCCGCGGTGGCCGCCGCGTGGGCACTTGGCGTGGATTGGAATGTCATTCGCAAGGGACTGGCTAGTTTCTCCAACGATTCCGACAACGCCCAGGGCCGATTTAACCTGTTCAAATTCAGGGGCGCCACCGTGATTGCGGACTATGGCCACAACCCGGACGCCATGGTGGCCTTGGTGCAGGCGGTGCAGGCGATGCCGGCGACCCGGCGCAGTGTGGTGATCAGCGGCGCCGGCGACCGGCGCGACCAGGATATTCGCCAGCAAACCGAGATCCTGGGCGACGCCTTCGACGAAGTCTTCCTGTTCGAAGACCAGTGCCAACGGGGTCGTCGGGATGGCGAAGTGATAGCGCTTTTGCGCCAGGGCCTGACCCACGCCAAGCGAACCAAGAGCTCCACCGAAATTCAGGGCGAGTTTCTGGCCATTGACATGGCGTTGGACAAGCTGGCACCGGGCGAGCTGTGCCTGATTCTGGTGGATCAGGTGCAGGAGGCCATGGCCCACATTACGGCGCGGGTCCAGCAGGGATAGTTACATTCTCACGCGTGGGGTCGCGACCCATAAGACGGGCGACTGCTTCGGCGGGTCGCATGTGACCATCGAGTAACTCCACAACACATTGTGCGATGGGCATGTCGACGCCCAGACTGCGCGCGCGCTGAACCACCGTGCGTGCGCAGTACACGCCCTCGGCCACATGACCCAGGGTGTGCACGGCCTCGTCCAACGTTTGACCGCTCGCGAGCGCCTGTCCGACCCGGCGGTTGCGTGACAGGTCGCCGGTGGCGGTCAGCACCAGATCACCCAGACCGCTCAGGCCCATGAAGGTCTCCGGGCGTGCACCCAGCGCAAGTCCGAGGCGGGTCATCTCCGCCAGCCCGCGCGTAATCAGCGCGGCACGCGCATTCAGCCCCAATTGCAGGCCATCACAGAGACCGGTGGCGATGGCCAGCACATTCTTTACCGCTCCACCGACTTCAACGCCCACCACATCCTCGTTGGCGTAAACGCGCAGACTCGGGCTGTGAAATCCTGCGACCAATGCATCACGCACGTCCGCATGGGCACTGGAGGCAACCAGCGCTGTCGGCTGTGCCAGCGCCACCTCTTGCGCAAAACTGGGACCACTCAAAACGCCCGCGTGCAGGTTGGGTGCTACCTGGTGCTGCACTTCGTGCCCGAGCAGCCCGGGACCCGTGCCAATCGCCTGCTCAAAGCCCTTACACAACCAGGCCACTGGCGCGGTCAGCTTGCAAACGTCGGCCAAAAGACCGCGCAAGCCGGCCATGGGTGACGCAATAATCACCAGGTCGAAGGTGGGTGCAAGACCGATCAAGTCGGTGAGAGGCTGTCCACTGATCTGCAAAGCCGTCGGGAACGACACCCCGGGGAGATAACGCCGATTCTCGCGCGCGACTTCCAGCGCCTGCGCCTGCGCCACATCGCGCAGCCACAGGGTCACCGCGTGGCGTGCAGTGGGGTTACTTGCGGCACTCAGGGCCAGTGCCGTACCCCACGCACCACCCCCGAGCACTACTATTTTCATAGCTGCTTACGCAATACAGATGCGCGCTGCAGGCCGAAACGACTTATAAACTACTGTGGCAACGTACCTGGCGCTGCGCTGGCGGCTTCCACCTGCTGCTGCTCGTACATGGCCTGGAAGTTGATCTCGGCCAGGTGCACTGGCGGGAATCCACCACGCTGAATCAGGTCCGCCACATTGCCACGCAGGTAGGGATAGACAATTTGCGGGCAGGCAATTCCCATGATCTGCCCCATCTGCTCCTGCGCCAGATTGCGGATTTCAAAAATGCCGGCCTGCTTGGCCTCAACGAGGAAAACTGTCTTGTCCTTGATCTTGGTATGCACCGTGGCGGTCACACACACCTCAAAAACGCCATCAGCGACCGGATTGGCTTGCACGCCCAACTGAATGTCAACGGCGGGCTGCTCCTGCTCCAACAGAATGCCGGGGGAGTTGGGTTGCTCCAGAGACGCCTCCTTGAGGTACACGCGTTGAATCTGGAAAACGGGATCTTGATCAGCCATGGAAATATCTTTCAAAGTAAAACAACACCCACACCACAAACGGTATGGGCAGACGGATAACGCTTGTCAGCGCCGGGATTATCTCAGGCTGCGCCAAGCAGGGGCATCAGCCCGCCCCGACCATCGAGCGCGATCAGGTCATCGCACCCTCCAACGTGGGTGTCCCCAATGAAAATCTGCGGCACGGTACGCCGCCCCGTGATTTCCATCATCTTGGTGCGCTCCTGTGGCAGGGCATCAATGCGGATCTCTTCGATCTGCGTAACTCCCTTGGACTGGAGAATGCGTTTGGCCTGAATGCAATAGGGGCACACGGCCGTTGTGTACATCTTGACGGTTTGCATGGTCTCAGGCTTTCTCTACCGGCAAGTTGGCTGCACGCCATCCAGACAAACCACCCGCGAGCGATTGGGCCTGTTCGTACCCCAGCTTCTTGGCGATCGCCACCGCTCGCCCCGAACGGGCGCCGGACTGGCACACCAGGATCAGAGGCAGAGCCTTGTTCTTGACTGCAGCGCCCAGTTTGGTCTCCAGTTCCCCCAAAGGTACGTTTCTGGCACCCACTACGTGTCCGGCAGCGAACTCCCCGGGCTCACAGACGTCGATCACCACCGCCTTTTCGCGGTTGATGAGTTGTACTGCCGCGGCCGGCACCAATCCACCCCCGCCGGCACCCTGTACCACAGGCCACAGCAGCATGCCGCCGGAAGCCACTGCGATGGAGATCAGCATCCAATTGTCAATAATAAATTTCACTTTGTTCCTTGTAAGTTACCCGCCAGCCAACCCGGCATTTTAGAATGGACACCGTTGCCCTGCTGGATGCCCCGGTTTTCACCCCCTGACCCACCCTACAACCATGTACAAAATTGTTCTCATTCGCCACGGCGAGTCCACCTGGAATCTCGAAAACCGCTTCACCGGCTGGACCGATGTTGACCTCACGCCCTTGGGCATCGAACAGGCAAAGAATGCAGGCCGGCTACTGAAGGAAGCCGCCTACGAGTTCGATCTGGCTTACACCAGCGTACTCAAACGCGCCACCCGCACCTTGTGGCTATGCCTGGACGAAATGGACCGTACCTGGCTGCCGGTGGTGCACTCCTGGCGCCTCAATGAACGCCATTACGGTGCCTTGCAGGGGCTCAACAAGGCCGATATGGCCAAGCAATATGGCGATGCCCAGGTATTGCAGTGGCGGCGCAGCTACGACACACCGCCGCCTGCACTGGAGCCCACGGATGCGCGTTGCGAGCGGTCAGACCTGCGCTATGCCAGTCTGCAACCTGACCAGGTACCGCTGACGGAGTGCCTCAAGGACACGGTCGCACGCGTGATGCCGTTCTGGAACGAGTCCATGGCACCGGCCATCCAGTCTGGCAAACGGATCGTGGTCGCTGCACACGGCAACTCGATTCGCGCCATGGTGAAGTACCTTGACAACATTTCCGACGATGACATTGTGGGTCTGAACATTCCCAATGGAATTCCGCTGGTGTATGAGCTGGACGCCGACCTCAAGCCCTTGCGCCACTACTACCTGGGCGATGCTGAGGCCGCCGCCAAGGCTGCTGCCGCCGTTGCGGCACAGGGTAAAGCCTGAGTCAGGGAGGTATTCGACCACTTATTCGACTGGAAGAGCCGCTGGAGCGGAACCGACAGCCGAAAAGCACCTCCAAGGTGTATATTGAAGCGATACTGGAAAACTATGGGTCACAAACTGAAAATTGCGGGCTGGGTCGGACTGGGTGTCATCACCGGGGCATTGACGACGATGTCCCTGCAAACCGTGGCGCGCAGCACGATGGCACCGCTTCCGCTGGAAGAGTTGCAGCAACTCGCGGCCGTTTTCGGCATGGTCAAGAGCGACTATGTGGAGCCCGTGGACGAAAAGAAGCTCATCACGGAAGCCATCGCAGGCATGGTCTCCAGTCTGGATCCGCATTCCCAGTACTTTGACAAAAAGTCGTTCAAGGAGTTCAAAGAGGGCACTTCCGGCAAGTTCGTCGGCGTCGGCATTGAAATCACGCAGGAAGACGGCCTGGTCAAGGTGGTGTCTCCCATCGAGGGTTCGCCGGCATTTCGCGCGGGTCTCAAAACCAACGACCT
>CAJBVC010000191.1 GCA_903958915.1 uncultured beta proteobacterium | reverse complement strand
CGATCGTGGTCTGGTTGATTCGATACAAGTCCACCGCGTCGTCGGCGACGAGCCCGTTGCCACGGGAAATGAGTTCCAGCCCCAGTTCACTCTTGCCCAGACCGGACTCCCCGGTGATCATCACGCCGAGTCCGAGGATGTCCATAAACACTCCGTGCATCGACAGACGGTCGGCAAAGTGCTTGGACAGGTAGGCACGCAAAACGTCGATGACAAAGGCAGAAGACTCCTTGGTCGCAAACATCGGGATCAGCGCGCGCTCGCACATGGACACCAGCGCCTCGGGCGCAGCCTGGCCATCCGCCAGAATCAGCACTGGGGGCTCCAAGGTAACGATGCGTGCAATGCGTCGTGCGCAGTCGTCCAATGTGGCGTTTGTCAGGTACGCCACCTCGCGCTCGCCCAGAATTTGAACGCGGTAAGGATGGATGTAATTGAGATAGCCGACCAGATCAGCACCCGACCGGGCTGCACGCACTGCGACTTCGTCGAAGCGGCGCTCAGAGGCTCCTAATCCCGCAACCCACTCCCAGTGCAGGCGTCCACGAAATTCTTCGAAGAGGACATCGGCACTGACAACGGTGGGCTTCAACGCAAACCTCAGCGCCGCAAAGCGGGTTCAGGCCACTTGCGCGGATTGCCAGCCAACAATCAGCCCGTGCAAATCCAAAGCATCAGCGCAGGCAATGAGGCTCTGTCTCAGTGCTGCATCGCTGAGCAATTCAGCAATTTCCGACAGGATTTCCAAATGCCTCTGCGTGGCCGCTTCCGGGACCAGCAAAAAGATCATTAAACTGACCGGCTGTTCGTCGGGGGCTTCAAAGGGTATTGGTTGCGCCAACTGGAACACGGCCGCCATCGGCGATTTGAGGCCCTTGATTCGTCCGTGGGGAATGGCCACGCCATGGCCCAGTCCAGTGGACCCCAACCGCTCACGCGAAAACAGACTATCGGTCACCAATGCTCGACTGAGTCCATGCAGATTCTCGAACAGCAGGCCCGCCTCTTCAAAGGCCCGCTTCTTGCTGGTGACATCAACGTGGGCAACGACTTGCGATGGGGGCAGTATGGAGGCGAGGCGGTTCATGGTGTAGGGCAGATTATGCACACAAAAAAGCCGCCCATCGGTCGGCGGCTTTCGTTGAGGTTGCAGGTGTTACATGATGCGCTTGGGCGTCTCATGGTGATGCTCCTGCACCCGGCTCTTGTGGCGAACCACCTGGCGATCCAGTTTGTCTACCAGTTCATCCACGGCAGCATACAGATCCTCATGGGAACTCTCCGCAAACATGTCGCTGCCTTTCACATGAATATTGCATTCGGCTCGTTGCCTCTTTTCTTTTTCCTTTTGCTTCTCCACGGTGAGTAACACCTTGACGTCGACAACCTGATCAAAGTGTCGAATGACTCGATCTAGCTTGGTGGTCACATAACTGCGCAATGCCGGAGTAACTTCAAGATGGTGACCGCTGATCGTCAAATTCATAAAAAACCTCCAATGCTCTCGGGTTAAAAATCTCATCACCTAGGGCGACAAGAACAGAAGCCAAGGGTAAATATCTGGCTGCCGTGAAATCACTATGCGCCCGATTGTGCACAAATGCAACGCCTTTTTTAGTGCCGCACTGCAGCATATTGACCCTGCTCATGCAGCCGCAACGTTGGCGTATCGAATCGGATCACACAGTGCGATAATTTAGGGATAGCAACAGCCACAGAACACTCCTTGAAAACCCACTCCCTTCAGTAGCTTTCAACCTGATTGGGGTCAGATTCCAATGAGCTGAAAGCACGCCCCGTTGCAATTGGAAGTTCTCATGCTGAATATTTTCACGCTCGCCAATGGCCGCCTCTTCCAGGAAGAAATCGAATCGCTGGAAGAGCTGTCTCAGTTCCAGCCGATCTGGGTAGACCTGGAGTCGCCCACGGTTGAGGAAAAGCGCTGGGTCAAGCAGTACTACGGACTCTCCATTCCCGAAGATGCGATGGACGAGGACATTGAAGAGTCTGCGCGCTTTTATGAAGAGGACAACGGGGACCTGCACATTCGCAGTGACTTCCTGATAGCCGATGACGATGAGCCGCGAACCGTGCGGGTGGCCTTTATCCTCAATCAATTCAACGAGCAGCACAAAAGCAAAGGCGTACTGTTTTCCATTCACGACGAAGATGTGCCTGTATTTCGCCTGTTGCGTTTGCGCGCCCGGCGGGCACCGGGGCTGATCGAAGACGCCAAGGAAGTGCTGCTCAAACTGTTCGATGCGGATGCGGAATACTCGGCCGATACGCTGGAGGGCATCTACGACGAGCTCGAAAAGGTCAGCAACAAGGTGCTGTCCGGTGACGTGACTGACGCGATGGCAGGGGCCGTGCTGGGGTCGATTGCGCGCCACGAGGATATGAATGGTCGTATTCGACGCAACGTCATGGACACCCGGCGTGCCGTCAGTTTCATGATGCGAAGCAAGATGCTCAATGGCGAGCAATTTGAAGAAGCGCGCCAGATCCTGCGTGATATTGACTCGCTGGACTCACACACAGCCTTCCTGTTTGACAAGATCAACTTCTTGATGGACGCAACGGTCGGCTTCATCAATATCAATCAGAACAAGATCATCAAGATTTTTTCCGTGGCCAGTGTTGCCTTACTTCCCCCGACCCTGATCGCCAGCATTTACGGCATGAACTTCAAATTCATGCCCGAGTTGGATTGGGCCATCGGTTACCCGTACGCACTCGCGTTGATGGTTGGAAGTGCATTGGTCCCGATGTGGTATTTCCGCAAGCGCGGATGGTTGAAGTAGCGATAGACCTGGGGCTTGATTCATGAAGGTCTATGGACAGGACTACCGCACCATTTGGCTCAAACCGCAGGATCACCGCGTTGTGCAGGTGATTGACCAGACAACACTGCCACATCGGTTTGCTGTAGTGGACTTGCACACCATGGAAGACGCACGCCAAGCCATTGCAGCCATGACCGTGCGGGGTGCAGGCCTCATCGGGGCCTGCGCGGCATTTGGCATGTATCTCGCTGCCATGGAGTCGCCCGAGTCCGAATTCCGCAACTATCTGAACGCTGCGGGTGATGCACTGAAAGGCACTCGACCAACGGCCGCTAATTTGGCCTGGGCTGTCGAGCGCATGCTTGGTGCGATTGCGCATGCCCCTGATGTCGCACATGCACGCCTGATTGCAATGCGGGAGGCCATGGCGATCGCCGACCAGGATGTTGACCACTGTCGGCGCATCGGCGTGCATGGACTCCACCTGATTCGAGACATTGCACAGCGCAAGCCTGGGAAAACGATCAATATTTTGACCCACTGCAATGCCGGTTGGCTGGCCTTCGTTGATGTTGGCTCAGCGACCGCCCCGATTTACGCAGCACATCAAGCTGGTATGGACGTGCACGTCTGGGTCGATGAGACCCGACCTCGCAATCAGGGCGCGAGTCTCACGGCATGGGAACTCGGGCAGCATGGCATTGCACACACACTGATTGCGGACAACGCCGGAGGGCATCTGATGCAGCATGGCTTGGTGGATCTCGTCATCACCGGAGCCGATCGGGTCACGCGCAGCGGGGATGTGGCGAACAAGATTGGCACCTACCTGAAAGCGCTTGCCGCACGTGACAATGGAATTCCAATGGTGGTTGCATTGCCGTCATCGACCTTTGACTTTGCCTTGCGCGATGGTGTTGCCCATATTCCGATTGAGGAGCGTGATGGAGCGGAGGTCCGGTACATCAGCGGCTTGAACTCCCAGGGCTGTGTGGAGTCAGTCCGTATCTGCCCGGACCTCACTCCCGCTCGGAATTGGGGGTTTGATGTCACGCCGTCTCGTCTGATTACCAAGTTGATCTGCGAACGCGGCATGTGTGACGCCAATGAGGCGTCGATTCTGTCGCTGTTCCCGGAGCAACGCAAATAGCGTGGTGCTTATGGAAGACGGCTACATTAAGTACACCAGCCATCGCCGAGCTGGGAAAGTAACAGAGACGGCGAATCTAGTCGCCCTGAACCGCGCACGTACCCGTCTGTTTGACTTGGGACTGGTGGGAATTGATGGAAGTGGTATCGGTTATGGCAATGTGAGTGTGCGTGCCGACGCGCAACAGTTCGTGATCAGTGCAAGTGCGACCGGAGCATCGCGTAAATTGGTTATGGATCAATTCTGTCTGGTGGAGTCCTATTCTCTGGACCGCAACGAGGTGTGGTCCATGGGCGGCATGGATGCCTCTTCGGAATCGATGACACATGGCGCGATGTATGCCTCCAACCAAGGCATTCACTGCGTCATGCACGTACACAGCAGAATCTTGTTTGATCGCCTTCTGCAGTGCGGTACCGCCGCGACGCAAGCGTCGATTCCCTATGGAACACCGGCGATGGCGCACGCCGTGGCGCAGTTTGCAAGGCGACAGTCCTCACTACCTGCTCTGCTCGTGATGGCCGGTCACGACGAAGGCATTATTGCTTGCGGTACTCATGTAGGTTCCGTGCTGGACTTGATCGAATGCACACACAGGAAGGAGCAGTAGCCATGATTCGCATTGGCATCATTGGGGGTAGTGGACTTGATAACCCCGACTTTTTGGAGAATGCACACGACCTGGAAGTGAGCACGCCCTGGGGACCACCGTCAGCCGCCTTGCGTGTTGGGAAGGTCAATGGTGTGGATGTGGTTCTGCTTGCCCGGCACGGGCGTGAACACACCATCCCGCCAAGTGAGGTCAATTTTCGGGCAAACATTCAGTCGCTCAAGGACATAGGGTGCTCCCATATTCTCGCTACAACCGCGGTGGGGTCCCTTCGGGAAGGTATCGGGCGCGGTGACCTGGTCATTGTTGATCAGTTTATTGACTTTACCAAGCAGAGGGCCATGAGTTTTCACGCTTCGTTTGCTCCGCACCATCCCGTTCACACGCCGATGGCGGATCCATTTGACGCGATGCTGCGAGCCGCGTTAGTCCAGATCTGTGACAAGCATGGGTTCATGTATCACCCAACCGGGACCGTCGTAACGATCGAAGGCCCCAGGTTCTCCACCCGCGCCGAGTCGAGAATGTTTCGCGCATGGGGTGCAGACATCATCAATATGTCGATTGCGACTGAAGTTGCACTGGCCAACGAAGCTGGCATACCCTACGCCGCCGTGGCCATGAGCACGGACTACGATTGCTGGAAAACGGATGAAGAGCCCGTAAGCTGGCGTGCCATCCTGGAGGTGTTTCAGAGCAATGCGAGAAAGGTCACTACCGTCTTGCTCGACACCATTGCCCTTATCGGTAAAACGCCTCCACCCTCCCCTTCAGCTTGATCAGCAACGGCTGGCCCTTTCGGTCCACGGTCTTACCAGCGGGCACCTTTACCCAGCCTTCGCTGATACAGTACTCGGCCACGTCCGTGCGCTCCCCGTCATTGAAGCGAATACCAATGTCATGGTCGAACACCGCTGCCACATGGAATGGGCTACGTACATCCGTGGAGAGCCGGTCCGGCAAATCGGGGCGAGTGGTTGTGTCGTTCATGGGTCTAATTCAATGGAAAGTTACGTGGTGTTCTGTTGCTCGTTACAACACCACGGGGCCACCTTTGGCAATCGCGCGTTGATAAGCGGGGCGCTCATTGAGGCGCTGCCGGTAGGCCACTAGATGGGGATGCTTTTTGGTGCCTTGTGTACGGGACAGAACTGCTTCTACCGCAAAGCTCATCTGGAAGTCTGCCAGGGTGATGTGCTCACCAGAGAACCACTTGTGCTTGGCCAGGTGGGCTTCCATGAACTCCATGGCGGTATTGACGTTTGGATCAATCAACTTGGCCAACACCTGTTTGCAGAGCTGTCGTGCGACCGGCCTGACGAAGAACGGCATCGGCTGGGTGGGGATGGTCACGAATACCAGTTTCATGACAAGCCAGTTCATCAGAGAACCCTCTGCGTAGTGCATCCAGAAGCGATTCTCGCGGTGTTCCTTGGTTCCACGCTCGGGCTCAAGTCCAGACAATGCGCCAGTAAGGTTAGCGCCGTATTTTTCAGCAAGGTATTCAAGGATCGCTCCAGACTCGGCCACTGTGGTTTTGCCATCAGTGACGACCGGGGACTTTCCCAGAGGATGAATGGCTTTCAGTTCAGCGGGGGCCAATCGGGTCTTCTTGTCGCGCTTGTAGACGACAATTTTGTAGGGCAACGCCATTTCTTCCAGGAGCCACAGAACGCGCTGGGAGCGGGAGAGTTCTAGGTGATGCAGAGTGAGCATAAGAATTGCCTGGAAGCGAATGGTAACTAGGAACTAGAAGCATGGCACACGCGGAAGGTATCAATGCAAACGGATCGACACACAACGGCCTTCAACATGCGATCTTGTCGGGCATGAGCACTGGTCCAGAAACAAAAAGGGCCCAACTTAGTGAGCCCTTACTGAAGCGGAGAACCGCTTATTTATTGGTTGCGCGAGAAGGATTTGAACCTCCGACCTTTGGGTTATGAGCCCAACGAGCTACCAGACTGCTCCATCGCGCGGTAATCCATGAGTATACCCTATTGGGCCGCTGTTTCCGCTGGTGCTTCAACAACCTCTG
>CAJBVC010000190.1 GCA_903958915.1 uncultured beta proteobacterium | reverse complement strand
CTTGACGTTTGACCTCGGCAAGTATCCGATTGGTGTCGCCGCCAGGATCAATGACGACCGCCTGGCGTGTCTGGTCGCACCAGAGCAGTGAGCAGTTCTGACTGAAGGCGGTAACGGGAATGGTGGAGTACTGCAGCATGGTGAGAATTCTTGTTGGGCAATTATGGGTGGAAATCGAACAGCCCCGGTCGCGTGCCCGGACCACACCCATGCGTCGACTGCCCGTATGATGGGCGCTTTCTCCATGGCACATGTCTGCTGGCTTGAACCTGATGCATACGGCTGGTCTGCTCACCTTGCGATCGCAATTCCATGGCGGCCGGTTGGCCGACCTGAAGGTTGTCTTGCGACGCCCTGCGGTGGCCCCCGTATTTCTGGGAAAGACCCCGCAAGCAGTGGTGCAGGTTGTTCCTTTGCTTTACAGCGTTTGCGCCAAGGCCCAGCAGCAGGTTGCACAAGCAGCATTGGATGTCGCGGTCGGCTGCGACGCGCAGATGGCCCCAGCGACCGGATTGTGGACGGAGATGCTGCACGAAATTCTCTGGCGCGTGTTGCTGGACTGGCCGCTGGCAGCGGGATTGCCCGCGGAAAAGGAGGCCTTTGTGGCATGGCGCAGCGTGCGCTTGGGTGTGAACGCCATTGCGGCGACTGAGAAGCTCTGCCACGGGTTGGTTGCGGACCTAAGTGCCAGGTGTTTGGAAAGATTTCCCACGACCACCGTGGCGCAGTCGCACGACGCGATGTCGCCCGACCCCGAGGCATGGATGGACTATTGTGTTGGAAAGTCCCGTCAAATGCCGCCCCTGCAGCCTCCAGTCTCGATTCGGGCTGCTTACCAGGGGCGCATTGCGCAACTGCATGTCGCTCTGCAAGCACTTGCATCGCAGGCGGCCTATCCTGTTGCGATTGCCGCTGCACAGGGGTGGGGTGTGGCGCAGGTGGCTACCGCACGCGGCGTATTGACACATGCGGCGCAAGTGAAGGATGGACACGTTTGCGATTATCGGGTGTGGGCGCCTACCGACGCGTTTTTCGCCGACAGCAGCGCTGTAAGCACACTGCTCGACGGCGGGATATACACAACCGTGGCACAGGCCCGGGCGGCATTGGAACTGGCGGTGTTGGCACTCGACCCCTGTGTACCTTTTGAAGTGGAGATTGACGATGCATGAAATGGCATTGGCAGAAGGTATCCTGCAACTCGTCGAGGAAACTGCCCAGCGCGAACACGCACAGCGCGTCAAATTGGTCGTGTTGGAGATTGGGCAACTCTCGACGGTGGAAGCCGATGCATTGAAGTTTTGCTTTGATGCCGTGACCAAGGGTAGTATTGCCAGTGGAGCGGCGCTGGAGATTGTGCGGGTGCCTGGCGCGGGCTGGTGCATGGAGTGCGCCGCTACGCTGCCCATGCAGGAATTGTTTGGTGCCTGTCCGCAATGCGGCGGTTACCAGATGCAGGCAACCGGCGGCACCGAGATGCGGGTTAAGGAAATCGAGATCGACTAACAACAGGAGACACAACCATGTGCATGGTTTGCGGATGCGGTGCGGGTGAGACCCGCATGGAAAATGGGGAACACGGGCACCACCATGTGCATGCGGATGGCACTGCGCACAGCCACGACCATGGGCACGAACACAGCCACGACCACGCGCATGACCATGCCCATGACCACCAGGCGCACGACCATACGCACGAGCAACGTGCCCATGAACATGCGCGGGGTGTGGGTGCCGACATCGATTACGGCAACGGGCCGGCCCATGCGCATGCGCCGGGCATGAGCCAGTCGCGCATGGTGCAAATCGAGCAGGACATTCTGTCCAAGAACAATGCCTACGCCCAAGCCAACAGAACCTGGTTCGATGCGCACGGCATCTTTGCCCTCAACCTGGTCTCGAGTCCGGGGTCAGGCAAAACCACGCTGCTGGTAAAGACGATCGGTCAACTCAAGGACCAGGTCACGATGAACGTGGTGGAGGGCGATCAGCAGACTTCCAATGACGCCGAGCGTATCCGTGCCACCGGTGTGACGGCCTTGCAAATCAATACCGGCAAGGGTTGCCATCTCGATGGGTACATGGTGGGGCAAGCCATGGAACGTCTTGAGCCCGCCGACGAGTCACTGTTTCTCATTGAAAACGTGGGTAACCTGGTGTGCCCCGCTGCATTTGATCTGGGTGAGCACCACAAGGTGGCCATTCTGTCGGTGACCGAGGGTGAAGACAAGCCATTGAAGTACCCGGACATGTTCAAGGCGGCGGATGTCATGCTGCTCAACAAGTGCGATCTGTTGCCGCATCTGGAGTTTGATGCCAAGTTGGCCGAAGCCAACGCGCGCCGTGTCAACCCGAAGCTGGTGATTTTCAGGGTATCTGCGACCACCGGTGAAGGCATGGAAGCCTGGGTGCGCTGGATTCTTTCCGGGCTCAAGCTGCAGCGCATCCGCCGCGCCGGGCAGGAGCGAGCGCTGGCAGCCAAGTGAACGGGCGGCGCATTCGCGTCCGTGGACTGGTGCAGGGGGTCGGGTTTCGGCCCTATGTGTGGAGCCTGGCCGATCAGCTGGGTTTGTCGGGCTGGGTGCGCAATGACGGCAGTGGCGTGAGCATTGCCATTGCGGGCCATGCAGTGGATGCCTTTCTGGAGCGGTTGCCTAAAGAGGCGCCCCGTCTGGCGCGCATCGATTCCATTGACGTTGAACCGGTTGCGCTTGAGCTGGAGGGTTTTTCCATTCTGGAAAGTGTGGCTGACGCGGTGGCAACAGCCATTGGGCCGGATGCTGCGGTCTGTCCCGATTGCGTAGCCGAAATCTGTGAACCTGACAATCGTCGGTGGCGTTACGCCTTTACCACGTGCACCCATTGCGGTCCGCGCTACACCGTCACCCGACACATTCCCTATGACCGGGCGCAAACCAGCTTGCACAAGTTTCCGCTGTGTCCCGAATGCGCAAGGGAATATGGTTCGGTGACCGATCGACGCTTTCATGCCGAAACGACCTGTTGCCCTGTTTGTGGCCCGCGCTTGCAACTGTGCGACGTGGTGGGCGAAGTGATTCCGGGCGACCCGATTGCACAAACCCTGCAGATGTTGCGCGCTGGGCGCATCGTGGCCATCAAAGGGTTGGGCGGATTTCATCTGGTGTGCGATGCGCGCAATCCGCAATCCGTGGCAGAACTGCGCCAGCGCAAACAGCGAGAGGAAAAGCCGCTGGCGGTGATGGCGCTCAACACGGCGTCGTTGCAGCAGCATGCGCTTATCGGCGAGCAGGAGCGGGACCTGTTGCAAAGCGTGCAAGCGCCCATTGTGTTGTGCCGCAAGCTGGAGGAGGAACTCCCTGGGACTGCTCCAGGCCTGAACTGGTTGGGGACGATGTTGCCCTCTAACCCTTTGCAGTTGCTGTTGTGGCATGAAGCCTGTGGCCGACCTGCAGGCGTCGCGTGGCTGAACGAACCTAACGACCTCCTGCTGGTCATGAGCAGCGCCAATCCCCACGGAGAGCCTCTGGTGTCTGACAACAGCGAGGCGCTGCGGCGGTTGGCGGGTATTGCCGATGCATTTCTCCTGCATGACCGCGACATCGTGGTGCGTTGCGACGATTCTGTGGTTCGACCCGGACCGCGCTTCATTCGACGTGCACGCGGGTTTACGCCGGTTCCTATCGCTTTGGCGCAAGATGGTCCAGTGGTTCTTGCGTTGGGCGGCCACGTGAAAAACACGGTGTGTGTGGTCAAGGGCCGGGAGGCCTACCTTTCGCAGCATATCGGCGGTCTGGACAATGCCGCAGCAATTGGTTTTCTGGAAGAAACCGTGTCACACCTGCTGGGGATCCTGGATGTCAGGCCGGACATTATTGCCCATGATCTTCACCCGGACTATGCCTCCACCCGGGAGGCTTTGCGTCTGGCGCAGCAATGGAGTGTTCCCTCGGTGGCAGTGCTGCACCACCATGCGCACATCGCATCCATCTGCGCGGAGCACGGACTCGATGGACCGGTTTTGGGCCTGGCGCTGGACGGTGTTGGACTGGGGCAGAAAGGGGGGCTGTGGGGCGGTGAACTGTTGCGTGTCGAAGGCGCACAGTGCGAGCGTCTGGGGCACCTTCTGCCAATGCGCCTGCCGGGCGGCGACCGGGCCGCGCGCGAACCATGGCGGGTAGCTGTGGGGGTACTGTACGACATTGGGCGAAGCGACCTGGTTCAGCCCTGGTTGCGCCAGCGTTACCCGCATCGCGAGGCCGGGCCGATTGTGACCATGTTGCAGCGTGATTTGAATTGCCCATCGACAACCAGTATGGGGCGTTTGTTCGACGCAGCGGCCGGTTTGCTGGGCGTGCGTGACCAAAATCATTACGAGGGCCAGGCCGCCATGGAACTGGAGGGTCTTGCTCAGCAAATAGGTCCTGTGCAGCCGTCTGAGGATGGTTTTCTGCTTCGGGATGATGTGCTGGACTTCTCCCCGTTGATGGTTCGATTAGCTGCATGCGACAACCCTGCCTTGGGTGCAGCGTTGTTTCATGCGACAGTGGCACACGGGCTTGTCCAATGGGTGTTCGCTGCTGCCAAGAAAAGTCAACTGACGCGGTTGGCCGTTGGTGGAGGTTGCGCCATGAACGAAATATTGATGGGGTATTTGCGTGGTGCCCTGTCTCAAGCAGGCATCGACTTGGTTGAGGCCCGGCGCGCGCCACCCAATGATGGCGGACTGGCCTTGGGCCAGGCTTGGATTGCGCGTCTCGAATCATTTCGACCGCGCGAATAGGCTGGAAAGTTGGTTTCCACTTTGGCATGAAAACTGGCAAAGTTTGCTAGTTGGGACGTTGCTTTATTGGGTGAAGTTTCCGTAAGTTGTTGAAAATATTGACTATTTCTTCTTGGCTTGCTAATTGCTAAGTTGGTTGCAAGGTTGGCAGGTCGGGCTGGTCCCATGCTGATCTTCATGCAAAAAAGAGGAGACATCAGTCATGGCCATAGAAAACCTCATTTCTCTGGAAACGGATGCTGCTATTGAAGCGGCTGCAACGCGACTTTCCATGTCGCGTCGTGAATTGCTTCAGTTTTGCGCCGCACTGGCAACAACACTGGGCTTGCCGCAGGGAGCCGATGCTGCTATTGCGCAAGCCGTAGCGGTTAAAAAACGCCCCAGCGTTATCTGGCTGCATTTTCAGGAGTGCACTGGTTGCACGGAGTCGCTGTTGCGCGCCGAGCACCCAACGCTGGACAAACTGATTCTGGACGTGATTTCGCTGGACTACCACGAGACACTGTTCGCTGCCGCCGGTCATCAGGTGGAGGCTGCCAGAAAGCAGGCCATGACCGAACACAAGGGCAAGTACATTCTGGTCGTCGAGGGCGCCATACCCACCAAGGATGGTGGCATTTACTGCAAGATTGGCGGAAAGACGGCAATCGACTTGTTGAAAGAGTGCGCCGCAGACGCCGCCGCAGTCATTGCCATTGGCTCCTGTGCATCGTGGGGTGGAATGCCTTCGACAGACCCGAACCCGACAGGCGCGTCGAGCGTGTCGCAGGTACTCGGCAAGCCGGTGGTCACGATTCCAGGGTGCCCGCCCAATCCATACAACTTCCTCTCGACGGTTGTGCACTTCCTGACCTTTGGATCCCTGCCTGCGGTGGACAATCTGGGTCGGCCAAAGTTTGCCTATTCACGACTCATCCATGAAAACTGCGAACGGCGCGCCCACTTCGATGCTGGACGTTTTGCGATGGAGTTTGGTGACGATGGACACCGTCAGGGATTTTGCCTGTACAAGCTCGGCTGCAAGGGGCCAGAAACCTATGCCAACTGCTCCGTCATTCTGTTTGGTGACGCGGGTGCTGGCACCTGGCCGGTGGCATGTGGCCACCCGTGCATAGGCTGTACCGAACAGGGAATCGGATTCCAGAAGCCCATCCATTCCCTGGCCAAGTTGAAGAATCTGGAGCCTGGCGCGTTCCTGCCGCGCATCGTGGAGGAAAAGGGTGTCGGTGCATCGCTGGGCGCTGCTGCCGTTCTGGCTGCGGTGGTCGGTGTAGGCGTCGGGGCTGGCGCCAAATTGACAAAGAACTTGGGACTTTCGCACGAGGCCGAGGAGATAGAAAAAGCAAAGCAGAATAATCAGGCCACCAGCAAAACGACGGAGGTTTGAAATGGCCAACCGTCGTGATTTTTTGAAGGGCGTCCTGGCCAGCAGTGGTGCCGCTGCCGCGACGCTCGCCTCTGCGCCCGCATGTGCCCGCGACAACCTGGTGCGCCCGCCTGAGGGCCTGGGTCTGCTGTACGACTCCACACTGTGCGTAGGTTGCCAGGCCTGTGTGGCGGCCTGCAAGCAAGTGAATGAAAATCCGGCCGAGTTCCGGACCATCGACCATTTGTGGGACTCGCCCATGGACACGACTGGTCACACCTTCAACATCATCAAGGTCTACAGTCACGGCACTGGAGAAACCAAGAACGCCGAGGAAAACGGCTTTGCGTTCATGAAGACCTCATGCCTGCATTGTGCG
>CAJBVC010000189.1 GCA_903958915.1 uncultured beta proteobacterium | reverse complement strand
GCACGGTGAGTGATGCGCCATTCTGTATTTCCATCTCGGCCATCGGAAAACGCCAGGCCAGCGTGCCATCGCCCTCCTCGGTCCACTGGATGATGTCTATGAACTGTTTCTTGATGAAATCCATAAGTGACATGGTGCGTGTCTCCTGGGTGGTTGATAGGGCAGGAAGGGATGATACACAGCGCTGCGGCAGGTTGTCAGCTTGACTGGGCATTTGGCGCTACCATCGCCCTTTTGCGACTCACTTCAGGGACAACACATGCGCAACATCGCTTCTTCACTTCTGTGGCTGCTGGCCGCTGGCGGCTATGCCGCGAGCGCCCAGGCACAGGCACCCACCGCCCCGACTGAACCGACTGCGTCTGCAGCAGGCGCCAAGGCGCCAGTAACTCAGACCACCATGGTCACCACGGTAGAGGGCATTACAGAGCACCGGCTGGCCAACGGTCTGCGCGTGCTGCTGGCCCCTGACTCGTCCAAACCCACCACCACCGTCAACATCACCTATCTGGTGGGCAACCGGCACGAGAACTACGGCGAAACCGGTATGGCCCACCTGCTGGAGCACCTGGTGTTCAAGGGCACGCCGACCCAGGGCAACATCATGACCGAGTTGGGCAAGCGTGGCATGGACTTCAACGGCACCACCTTTACCGACCGCACCAACTACTTTGAGACCTTCCCCGCCTCTGACGAAAACCTGCAGTGGGTGCTGACCATGGAAGCCGACCGCATGGTCAACAGCTTCATCGCGCGCGCTGACCTGGAAAAAGAGTTCAGTGTGGTGCGCAACGAAATGGAACGTGGTGAAAACAACCCGCACATGGTGCTGTACACGCGGCTGATTGCCACCAGTTTTGACTGGCACAACTACGGCAAAAGCACCATTGGCGCGCGCACCGATGTGGAAAACGTAAAGATCGAGAACCTGCAGGCTTTCTACCGCAAGTACTACCAGCCCGACAACGCCGTGCTCACGGTTACTGGCAAATTTGACCCCGTGAAAACACTGGCGCTCATTGAAAAATCCTTCGGCCCCATTCCCAAGCCCACCCGCGTGATCGAGCCCACTTATACGCTGGACCCACCGCGTGACGGCGCACGCGAAGTCACCGTCAACCGGGTGGCCGACACGTACCTTCTGGCGGCCCTGTATCCCACTGCAGCAGGCGCGCACCCGGATTCGGTCGCCTTGGCCGCCCTGGGTGAAATCCTGGCAACTCCACCGGCAGGGCGGTTGCACAAGGCCTTGGTGGAACGCAAGAAGGCGTCCCAAACTTCGGTATGGACGCTGGACTTTGCTGAGCCTGGCTACATGATTTTCTGGGCCGAGCTCTCCAAAACCCAGTCGATGGCGGAGGCGCGCAAACTCATGCTGGAGCAGTTGGAGAATGTGAAGAAGCAGCCCATCACTGCGGACGAACTCAAACGGGCCAAGGGCTCGATGCTGAGCGACATTGACAGCACCATCAACAAGTCACAAAGCCTGGCGATTGCGTTGTCGGAGTCTATTTCCAAGGGCGATTGGCGCCTGTTTTTCCTGACACGCGACCGCGTGGAGGCGCTTACCGTGGCCGACGTGCAGCGGGTGGCAGAAAACTACCTGAAAGAGTCCAACCGAACACTGGGGCAGTTCATCCCGACCAAGACGATTGACCGCACTGTCATCCCCAAAACCCCGGATCTGGCGCTATTGGTTGCCGACTACAAGGGCAAGGCGGCCGTGGCGCAAGGCGAAGTGTTTGACATCAATCCAGCAGCCATTGAGAAACGCACCACGCGCCAAAGTCTTGCGAATGGCGTCAAAGTGGTGCTGATCCCCAAGAAGACCCGAGCCGAAGCGGTGGCGGGAGAGATCATGCTGGAGTTTGGTGACGAGAAGAGCCTGTTTGGGCAAGCCACCAAGGTCGACATGGCGGCCAATATGCTGCTGCGTGGGGCTGGCAAACGCAGCCGCACCGACATCACCACGGAACTTGACGCGCTGAAAACCAAACTCAGCATTTCCAGCCAGGGGCAAACACTGAACCTGCGCTTTGAAACCGTGCGTGCCAGCCTGCCAGCGCTGATGGCGCTGATTCGCGACGTGCTGCGGGCGCCGACATTCCCCGCCACCGAGTTTGAACAGTTGCGTGAGCAGGCGATTACCTTCACCAATGCCCAGCGCAGCGAACCCAATGCGATTGCATCGCAGGAGGTGGGGCGTGCGCTGAATCCCTACAAGCGCGGCGATGTACGCTACGCGCCCACCTTTGACGAACGCATTGAAGACTACAAGGCAGTCAAGCTGGCGGATGTGAAGAAGTTCTACAGCGACGTGGTGGGTGCCAAGGCTGGCCACTTCTCCTTGGTGGGCGATTTTGACGCCAAGGAAATGGAAGCCGCTGCCCGCAGCATGCTGGGCGACTGGAACAGCAAGCAGGCGTTTACCCGCATTCCGCGTCCTGCCAGTGCGCCCAAACCTGACAGCCGTTTGTTTGAAACGCCGGACAAGGCCAATGCCATTTTTCTGGCCGGCCTGCCGTTGGCGGTGCAGGACAACTCTGCGGTCCATGACGCGTTGCTGGTGGTCAATGAGATTTTGGGTGGAGGCACCCAGTCGCGCTTGATGGAGCGTCTGCGCCAGAAGGACGGCATGAGTTACGGCGCGGGCAGCCAGATGCAGG
>CAJBVC010000188.1 GCA_903958915.1 uncultured beta proteobacterium | reverse complement strand
TGCCGCGTCACGCACCAGGTCGGATCCGGCGTAAATCAGGCCGGTATAGATTTGCACCACATCGGCTCCGCAGCGTATCTTCTCCACCGCGTCCGCTGCCGTCATGATGCCGCCCACGCCGATGATGGGGTAGCCAGCACCCAGCGCCGCGCGCAACTGGGTGATTACCCGGTTGCTGGCTTCGCGCACAGGCGCGCCCGAGAGACCACCGGTTTCCTCGCTGTGCTCCATCCCTTGCACCGCGGTGCGGGCGAGCGTCGTGTTGGTGGCCACCACGCCATCCATGCCCTGGCGTTGCAGGGTGCTGGCAATCACGTCAACCTGGGCTTCGTCCAGATCAGGAGCAATCTTGACAAAGATGGGCACCCGTTTGCCGTGCTTGCGCTGCAGCGTCTTGCGTCGCTTGGCAATGGCACTTAGCAAGGCGTCCAATGCTTCATCGCTTTGCAGGGACCGCAAGTTCTTGGTATTGGGGCTGGAAATATTCACGGTGACGTAGTCCGCATGCGGGTAGACACCATCAAGACAGGTCAGGTAGTCATCGGTGGCATTTTCGATGGGCGTTGCGGCGTTCTTGCCGATGTTGAGACCGAGCAACATATCAACGGCATTCTTGCGGCGCAGGGCGGAATGCTGCACGTTGGTCAGGAAAGCGTCCAGCCCATCGTTGTTGAAGCCCAGGCGGTTGATCAGCGCCTGCGCCTCTGGCAAGCGAAAAATGCGGGGCCTGGGGTTGCCGGTTTGTGGCTTGGGTGTGACGGTACCAACCTCCACAAATCCAAAACCCATGGCCCCCAGGCCGTCAATACAGCGTGCATTTTTATCCAGGCCGGCCGCCAGTCCGACCCGGTTGGGAAACTGCAGCCCCGCCAGTGTGATGGGGTCGTGCACACGGGTGTTGGCGTACGCCCATTGCAGCGGGGTGCCTTGCGTTCGCGCCAGCGACGCCATGGTGACTTCGTGGGCCACTTCTGCGTCCAGGCTGAACAGGGCACGGCGGGCCAGCCCATAGGGAACAAGAGACATTGGATAATTCCTGCGATACTGCTTTAACCCCCAATTTTCACCCATGACACCTATCAGCCACCCATCGGTACCCCAGGCGGCGTCCGGACCCGCTGCGCTCAGCCAGGACGAACTCAAAAAACTGGTCGGTCAAGCCGCCCTGAAGTACGTGGTGCCGGGCGAAATTGTGGGGGTGGGGACGGGCTCCACCGTCAACAAATTCATCGACGCTCTGGCCACCATGAAAGATCAGATTGCCGGGGCGGTTTCGAGTTCCGTGGCCAGTACCGAGCGCCTGCTGGCGTTGGGTATTCGCGTGTTTGACTGTAACGAGGTGGCGCGTCTGGCGGTGTATATCGATGGTGCAGACGAAATCGATGGCAAGGGAAACATGGTCAAGGGCGGCGGTGCTGCCCTGACCCGCGAGAAGATTGTCGCGGCGCAGTCGGACCGCTTCGTATGCATTGCAGACGAATCCAAATTGGTGGAGGTGTTGGGCGCGTTTCCGCTGCCAGTGGAGGTGATTCCGATGGCCACACAGCGCCTGATCGCACAGTTTGCGGCGCGCGGTGGTACTGCGCGGGTTCGCTTGCGCAACGGCGTACCCCTGGTGACCGACAACGGCCAGCACCTGCTGGATGTAACGGGGTTGCGCATCATCGATCCGCAAGTCTTTGAATCCGAGGTCAGTCAGTGGCCTGGTGTGGTGACCGTAGGCGTATTCGCCCACCAACGCGCCCAGGTGTGTTTGCTGGGCACTGCGCACGGTGTCAAAACGATGACGTTCTGACGCTCCTGCGCTGATCTAAAAGGCGATGCCCGCTGGGTTGGACGGTGTGGGTCCTGGCGGGGTCAACGGTGGTGCCACCAGATCGGCCGCGGGTTTCTCTTCGGGCTTGGGCGCAGCAGCTTTTTGAATAGTTACCAGCGGCGACGGAGGCGCGTTGCGGTAACCGGATGGCAACATGGAACTCTTGGGATAGCCAGCAGCGTCCAGGGTGCTGTTCCATTCACTTTCGGAAAATCCCTTGTGGCGCTGCCCGCCAATGGTGATATACGGCAGGGAACTCTCGCCAGTCAATCGCTGCAGGTAATCTGTGTCCTCCGCTGTCATGACCGTGCGTTCATTGAACGGAACGCCACGAACGCTGAGAAGCGCGCGGCCCGAATCGCAGGGTGCACACTTGGCAGCCGTATACAGCGTGACCGGGTATTTGGCCTGCACCTGTTTGAGCTCGAAGGGCAGAGTGCTGCTTGCGGCAGCACCGGCTGCACCGACACCCGTTCCCAGTACTTTTCCCTGATCGGTGCTGGCCGGTGGTTTGTCAGAAAAAGTGACTTTGCCGTCGGCACCAACGATGCGATAAATGGTCTGGGCCTGGGCACTGAAAGCGGCACCGCAGACAATGGCTGCGCCCATGAAATATCCGAATCCTGGTATGCGTGTCTTCATGCCTTCACCCCCGTATCCAGTGGTTGGTTTGTCATCATGCCGTCGCCACCATTCCCTGATGGCGCAGCAGGGCATCCATAGAGGGTTCCCTGCCGCGAAACGCCCTGAAGGATTCCATGGCGGGGCGGCTGCCGCCAGACTCCAGAATCGTTTGGCGGTATTTTCTCCCGGTTTCCGGATTTGGCAAGCCGTTCGGGCCGGCCGTTTCTTCGAACGCAGCGTAGGCATCGGCACTGAGCACTTCGGCCCATTTGTAGCTGTAATAGCCGGCCGCGTAACCACCTGCAAAGATGTGGCTGAAGGTGTGGGCCGTGCGACCCCAGGCGGGTGGCTGCACCACGGAAACTTCATCACGAACACGCTGTAACAGCGGTGAAAAATCGTCTTGCGGCACGTGCTCGGTGTGCAACAGCATGTCAAACAGGGCGAATTCGATCTGGCGTACCATTTGCATGCCACTCTGAAAATTCTTGGCTGCCAGCATTTTGTCAAAGAGCGCGCGCGGTAACGGTTCACCGGTGTCCACGTGCGCGGTCATGTGGCGCAGCACATCCCACTCCCAGCAAAAATTTTCCATGAACTGGCTGGGCAACTCCACCGCATCCCACTCCACCCCGCTGATGCCTGCAACATCGAGTTCATTCACTTGGGTCAGCAGGTGCTGCAGCCCGTGACCACATTCGTGGAACAGGGTGATGACATCGCGGTGCGACAGCAATGCCGGTTTCGTGACGCCATCGACTTCGACACCGTCCGCAAAATTGCACACCAGGTGTGCCACCGGGGTTTGCAGCTGACCGGTGTCGGGCCGCATCCAGCGCCCGCGCACGTCGTCCATCCACGCACCACCGCGCTTGCCGTCGCGTGCGCTGGGGTCGAGGTAAAACTGGCCGACAAGCTGGCGCCCCTGCGCTGTATTGCGTTCAATCCGGTAGAAACCGACATTCTGGTTCCACACCGGTGCCGTGTCGCGCGTAATCTCGACCTCAAACAGGGTTTCGACGATTTTGAACAATCCTGCCAACACATTGGGGAGGGTGAAGTACTGCTTGACCTCCTGCTCACTGAACGCGAAACGTGCTTCCTTGAGCTTCTCACCGATGTAGGCCCAGTCCCACGGCTGCGGGTCGTCCAAGGCGAGGTGCTCGCGTGCGAATGCTTTCAGGTCGGCCAGGTCTTGCATGGCAAACGGGCGTGCCTTGCTGGCGAGATCGCGCAGGAAGCGAATCACGGTGTCGGGTGAGTCGGCCATTTTGGGTGCCACCGACAAGCCGCCGTAGTTGGTAAAGCCAAGCAGCTGCGCCTCTTCCTTACGCAGGGCGAGAATGTCGCGCATGCATTGCGAGTTGTCGAACTTGCGGGCATCAGGTTCTGCCTG
>CAJBVC010000187.1 GCA_903958915.1 uncultured beta proteobacterium | reverse complement strand
TGGCGAAGTCATCCACGACCAAGACGGAGAATTTGGAGAAATCCATGTGCGATTCTTTGTTTGCAGGGTTTTATTTTATCGAATTAAATCGTTTGCAATCATCTTTTACTGCTTTTTGCTGATTTTTGCTGATTTGAATCAACTAAATGAACTTTAATGCGGTAGTGGTGCGACTATTTGCGCACCCAAGCAAACTAGTTCATTGACAAGTCCTTCTGCACGACCCGTGAACGGCAACCCGGTGCTGTGTGATCAGGCAGGCTTGCTGACGACGCATTTCTCGAGCAAGGACTACCCCACGACGCGGGCCTTCATCAACACCGGCTTCCTCGACCGCACCGACGACGAAATGCACACCGGCATGCACGCCTGCCCCATGATCCGCAAGGGTGACATGAAAGCCAGCGCCTGGATTCACGCCTACGAGCGCACCAATGTGCTGGTGACGGAGACCTTCCAGCGCATGGCCGCCATCGTCGACAAGCAAAATGCCGGCGACAAGCTCTACCAGCCCATGGCTGGCAACTTCGAAACCAGCATGGCCTACAAAGCCGCCACGGAACTGGTGTTCAAAGGGCTGGCCCAACCCAGCGGCTATACCGAGCCCCTGCTGCATGCCTGGCGCCTTAAGGTGAAGGCCGTGCAAGCGTAGTGCTGCGCAGAAGGTCCATGCAAACCTGGGTTCCGCTCCTGATTTGATAGCTGACTGCGCTGGTTACACGGGCGCTGCAGGGGTCTTGCGTTGCGTTAGGCTCGGCCGCAGTGGCACAGAGCAGGCATCGATCCAGCAAGTTGTGGCTGATTCAGCGCGCATCACCTTGGAAAAAGGCGATGCGCTCGGCATCTGCTGGGTGCGACGCAAAGGCCAGGCCCAGCCAAGCTAACGCAGGCGCAGCAATTTGCTCGGAGGATCCGCTGGGTTTGTCGCCTTCTCTTTCTCGCGCCGTGTTCTTGGCATCCCGCTCGCGTTGCGCGCGCAGCCTGTCAAGCAATGTCACCATCACTCTGGGCGAAATCCTCGCAGAGACGAGAATCTGCCTGGCATAGGCATCGGCCTCACGTTCGGCCTCGCGCGAGTAGTGGGCTTGCCCCAACAACGCGGGCACGGCGGCCAGCGCTGTGCTGAAGTCACCCAGAACCAGGCTGGTGATCGCGCCCAGTACGGACACCTGAACCAGCATACGCAGGCCGTGGCGATACTTTGCGTGGCCCAACTCGTGGGCCAGCACGGCCATGAGTACCTGGGTGTCACCGCCAACCAACGCCACCATGTCATCGGTCATGAGCAATGTGCCACCAGGCAGGGCCAGGGCGTTGGGACCGATTTTGCTCTTGCGAAACGCCAGGTTCCACTGCGGCATGTCATCAGGCGCCTGGGTTTGCAGCACATGCACAAACGCGGTGCGTATGGCTTCTTGCTGCGGCAATTCCAGGCCACTGGGCGCCATCAACGCTTCGTCCAGTGCAGCCAGCGTGCTTTGTCCGATCTTGGCATCGACAGTCTGCGGCGTGAACGCCACCACGGCCTGCGCAAGCATGGGCAAACCCCACTGGTACAGTGCACCCAGCACCAGCACTAGCGAGAACAGTGCCGCCGCGACCCAGCGCCAGCTTTGCTGCACCACCACGACGCCGGATTCGCGCAGCCCGCTGGCCTTGCACCAGGCGTCCCACGCCACACCATCGGCGCATTGCAAGGAGCCTCCACCTGCGAGCAGCGCCATCCGTTTGCCATGGCGTGTACGCTCAGGCCATTCCACCTGGTTCACCGGCACCGCCAGTTGCAGGTTGGCATTGACGATGTGCAAGACACCCTGATCCATGCACAGTGCGACACCATGCGCCTGCGCGCTTTTGCCATCGAAGTAGGTGGCTTGCAGGGTTGGGCTGGGGTTCTGCATTGCGCGTCAGAGACCGATATCAAATCCGAGAAAATCGCCCGAGGCATCGCCAATCGCCTGCCCCGCAAGGCTGCCACTGCTTGCCAGCAAGTTCTCCGGACTCACGCGGGAGCTGACCTGAACCGCGGCCAGGCGCAGGCGTGCCATAGCCACTGCGGCGGCCGGCCAGTACAAACCCAAAGTCAGCAAAATCAGGAACCAGTTTTTGAGCGTGAGTCCCACCATGGAGCGCACAGCCAAGTTGCTTTCAAACTGGAGGTTTTCACTCTCGGTGCCATTCCAGATCAGGTTCTGGAAGCGCGTGACGGCATAAGGTTTAATTGCGGAAAACGCCACGATCGATAGAAACACCGCTGCGGTCCCCATCAGAATCCCAGCCATGGGGCCCTTTGAGGTGGCGACGCTGGCCATCAAACCTGCACCCACGAAGGCAATGATCAGAAACACATAGGCCAGCACGGCAACACCAAGGATCTTGAGGGACAGCCAGTAGTAGCTCTTTGCCAGAACCGTGAACCGCGTCGTTTCCGAGCTGAACCGGTAGTGCCGGTGCTGAAAGCTCTTGAGGTTCCACATGAGCCAAGGCGCGATGGTCACTGTAAACAGTATGACCAGCACAAACACGCCGAGCCACTGGGGGCTTGTCTGCTGGGTCGGTCCTTGGCCTTGACCTGCCGGTGCCAGTAGCATCAGGCCCAAAAGCAGCAGCCCGGGAACAAAAAGGGGCAGACATGCACGGTAGGCTTCTGCCGTGCTGCCACTGAAGCCAAAGCGCAAACCGCGCCAACTGGTGTTGGCCATTCGAAATTGCATCGCTGCCTTGAGCAAGGCCGGCCAAAGCCCTGCGATGACCAAGAAGGCCACAAACCCTGCACCCTGGGAAAAATGGCCCGCCAGGGAGTACAGGCCCATGAATACGGCCACCACGACAAACCCCTTGAACATCGTCCAGGCGCTGCCGTGAAACCCCAAGGGATCGCCATCGACGACCGTGTTGCCATAAAAATAGCGCAAACGGCGTACCTTGGCCCAGGGAAAGTACAGGCCCAGGGTGACAACGATCAGCAACAGGTTGACGATCCAGATTCGGAAGTACTCACTGCCGGACCCGGTAAATTCGATCACCAACGTGCGTGGCGCAACAACCGTGGCCGCCGGTGCAAATGTTGATGCGCTGTCGGCGAGGGCGAGCGGCTCTTTGTCCGGGTAGTCTGGAGACATGGGGTTTCCTCCTGGAGTCTGGATGATGGGCAGCTCGGATTGGCTGCCTTGGCATCCAAAATGATAGCCGCGAACTGCCGACTTTCAGCGACCTGCAGGCTCCCAAGTTTGCGCTGGATCAACGCACGTAGAGCCCGAAAGATCCGCACAATCTGCGTAGGCAGCTACCAAATTTGGAGCATTGATGAGAATGCTATCCACCCCGAAACAACCGCACCCGTTGCCGACCCAACCCCTGAACTGCGCGATACCTGCCCGCGCACGACTCACTGGCGAATCTGCACGTAACGTCCGCCGCGGATTTCAGTGAAGAAGACCTTGCGTGTGGTGTCGCCGTTGGCATCAAACACAATTTGCTGCTGCAACCCGCTGTACGGGCCGGAGCGTTGCACCGCGGCCTTCAGGGACTCCCCGGCGCTGCGACTCTTCAGGGCTGTAAGAACCACAGTCGCTGCGTCATACGCCGAGACCGAGCTGTAGCCGGGATTGCGCTGAAATCGTTTGAAATACGATTCGCTGAACTCCCTGAAGCGCTGCGACGTATCTTCATGGTCGTAGTTCTGCACGATCAGCAACCCCTCGACCACCGTCCCTCCCAACTCCACCAATTGCTCGGTGGCCGCCCACTCGGAAGCACCGATGGGCAACTTGGGCGCCAGTTTGCGCGCTTGCTGCGCCAGTCTGGCCACATCCAGCGCACCCGATATGAAGAACAGGCTGTCGGGCTTTGAGCGCAGCATGGTCTGCACGACGACGTCGAAGGCGGTATCTGCACCCGATTCATAGGGCACTTCGGCCGCCAGGGTGGCGCCGGCTGCCGTGATGGCACCACGAAACTCGCGCAGCCAGGACTCCGTGAAGTTCTTGTTGCGCAAGTCGTACGCTACTGCGATGTTGCGCTGCCCACGGCCGAGCATGACGCGCGCATAGTCCTGCGCATTGTCCCGCGTCGTGCGGTTGATTCGGAACAGGTTGTCGTCCTTGCCATAAAAGTCCATGGACGTAATGGTTGGGCTGATCTGAAAGATTCCAGCCTGCCCAGTGACCGGAACGATCACTGCTGCCATCCCGCTGGTGAAGGGGCCAATGACTGCCTCCACCCGCGCCTCCACCAGTTCGTTGGCAGCCTTGGCGGCGACCACTTTGTCCTGGGCGTCATCCCGTGATATCACTTCCACCAGACGGCCATTGACGCCACCGCTCCGATTGAACTGCTCAACCGCCAGAATCACTCCGTTTTGCCCGGACTGGCCGTTGTCCGAATTGCGGTCCGACAAACCACCGACGAACCCGATTTGTATGGGATTAGGCTTCGAACAGGCCATCAGGCAAGCCGCGAGCAACAGGACCAACAGGGTCTTCAACTTCATATCGTTTCCTCATCACATCATGGACGCCGCGCTACACACGCAACCGCGCTGCACAAGGCAGTATTGTGGTGCCACAACCGTCCGCCTTGGAGGTACGACTGAGTTTTGGCAGCTTTGCGCGATGCGAGACGATAATCCGGTGTTGCCTCGTTGCGATACTCAGGCTTGCCCCTTCATGAAATCCAAAGCTGACGCTGGAACCCCCGCCACGGGAGATCTTCGTTTTTTCAGGCGCTGGCGCATGGACTGGGAACACTCCCTGCGTTTCAGACTGCTGGCCCTCGGTCTGACGCCGCTACTGATTGCTTTTCCCTTTGTTATCGCCGTGCTGTTGCTGGTGGGCGGCGATCGGGCCAATGAGCTCCTGATGTCCAACCTGCGCAGCAATCTGGCCAGCGCGCGCAACTATCTGGACCAGACCAAATCTGAGGCGGGCGTGCGTGTGGGTCAATTGGTCAAGTCCGATCGCCTGGCGCACTTGCTCAAGGACCGCAACGGAAAAGATGAACTCATCCGTGTCTTGGCAACAACGGCCAAGGGAAGCGGGTTTGATTTCCTGATCATTGCCACGCCCGAAGGCGACATCATTGCATCGAGCTCGGGAGCAACCCAGCAAGGGCGTCTGCCTGCATCCCATGTGATCCGCCAGGCGCGCATTGGGCTGGCAAACGCCTCCTATGAGCGCTTTGACGCAACCGAGTTGCAGTCCTTTACGCCACAATTTCCCGCGCTGGCCCATGTCGACCTGCAAGCTCCTCCCGAGATCGGCATGCTCCAAGGCGAAACCCGCGGCCTGCTGATCAACGCCGCCGCCCACTTCCCGCTGGACGTGAATGCAACAGACGCCATTCTTGTCGGCGGCATCCTGCTGAACCGAA
Organism: uncultured beta proteobacterium; assembly: GCA_903958915.1. Taxonomy (GTDB): domain Bacteria; phylum Pseudomonadota; class Gammaproteobacteria; order Burkholderiales; family Burkholderiaceae_C; genus Allorhodoferax. The sequence goes on along the minus strand of CAJBVC010000187.1, from coordinate 7,902 downwards.
ATTTTTCGCTGATCGAGCACATGCGGGAAATCATCTTTCCTGTGGACATGCTGCCCGGAGGCGCGCAAGGCATGACCTCGATCTACACCAACCAGCTTAGTGTGGTGGTCAGCCGCCAGCGCAACCGGGGACAACTCCCCAATGGCTATCCCGCGCGCAGCGATGTGGTTGCGACGGTCATGGATGCGGGAGAAACATGGCTGGGACGCATCGACTTCTCCGGGCAATCCTACCTGACAGGATTGGAGCCAATCCGCGACGGAGAGGGGCACAACATCGGCATGATTGGCGTTGGTTTTCCCGATGCCACCTACCGCCAGGACTTTTTGCTGCTGTTGGGACTGGTGGCCGGCGTACTGGCGCTGACCATGTTGGGCATATCGTTGCTGTTCCTGTGGGCTGGTCGCGACCTGACCCAGGGGTTGGAATTCATCCGCAACACCATGGCGGAAGTCCGCCAGGGGGACCGGCAGGCACGGGTTGGGGCGCCCCGTCGAAACGACGAACTCGGGCAACTGGGGCAGCACTTTGACGCGCTGCTCGACACCATTGCTGCGCAGGACGCGATGCAGCGAGCCGCCCAGCAGACCATTCAGGACGAGGCGTCGCGTCGCCGGGCGTTGTTCGAGCATGAACGCGACGGGGTCATCATTCTCAACCAGGATGGGACTGTTTTGGAAGCCAATCCCAAAGCGGCGTCCCTGCTGGGATACGACGCTGAAGAAATGACGCGGCTCTCCCTGGGTGCCTGGGAGACCCGATACAGTGACGCCGACGTTCCCGCCCTGTTCAACCAGGATGGCGATGGCGGCCATTTCTTCGAGTCCACAAACCTCCGACGCGACGGCAGCACCTTTCCTGCGGAAGTGTCGATCAGCCCGGCCCGTTGGGCTGATCGGCGCTTCCTGCTGATTCTGCTGCGCGACATATCCGAGCGTCGGGCTGCGCAGGACGAACTCGCACAGTACCGCATCGGACTGGAGCAACTGGTGGCACAGCGCACGCTCGAATTGAACGAGCGATCCGAACAGCTCAACACCATATTTGCGTTGAGCCCGGACGGTTTTGTGTCCTTTGACGTTCGCCGGTGCGTGATATTTGCCAACTCTGCATTTCTGCGCATGACGGGACTGACCGCGACAGCCATTCATGGCCTGCATGAAGATGGGTTTTCGCAGTTGCTCTGCGACCTGTGCCTGCCCAATGCCCGCTTTATAGGCGTGGAAGCGCTGCGCAACACGCGGCAAAAGACAGACCCCGGTGGCGATTCGGGGCAGGGTAGACGCCAGTTGTTTGAACTTTCCGGGCCGGGTGGTCGGGTCCTGGAGGTGGGCATTCGTATCGCTCAAGGTTCCAGCATCTCGCAGGTTTTGTACCTGCGGGATGTCACGCACGAAATGGAAGTGGACCGCATGAAGAGCGAGTTCCTCTCCACGGCAGCCCATGAACTGCGCACGCCGATGGCCAGCATCTATGGTTACTCCGAGTTGCTGCTTGCGCAGGAGTTTGACAAAGAAAGTCAGACCGACTTTCTGACCACCATTTACCGGCAATCCGAACTCATGGCGTCCATCATCAATGAACTGCTGGACCTGGCCCGCATCGAAGCGCGGCGCGGCAAGGACTTTGTGCTCGAACGCCTGGATGTCCGGGCCATCGTGGCAGATGCCGCAGCAAGCTACAAGCCGCCGACCGGACGCGACGCTCCGGTGGTCATCGCGGATACCGCGCCCTTGATCGTTCTGGCGGACCGCAACAAGATGCAGCAGGCCCTGCTCAACGTTTTGTCGAACGCCTACAAGTACTCCCCGCAGGGCGGAGAAGTACGCGTTGCGTGTCGCACTGGGAATTCGCCTGGCAGTGAAGGCAACAGAGTGTGCATCGAGACCAGCGATACCGGAATTGGCATGGCACCGCAGGAGCTGGCACGCGTGTTCGAGCGTTTCTACCGTGCCGATACCTCCGGGAAAATACCCGGCACCGGCCTGGGCATGAGTATCGTCAAGGAAATCGTCGAACTACACCAAGGTGAAGTCAGCCTGGAGAGTGCGCGAGGCGTTGGCACCACAGTCCGCCTTTGGCTACCCTTGGCTTGAAACTGGCGCGCAAGCGCCGCCCTGCAGCAGGCTATCTTCTCCCACGCCACCGCGGACATGCGTGGACTCGAACCTGAAAAAAGTGAAAGTGCGGTTTCATTTTTTCTTGTCGTTCGACAACGCAAACCGGCACCGATAGGATCCCTCCCGGGAAGAGTTCACCCAAGGCAGCCGCAAGAACAATACAGAAAATGCAAGCAATGCGACCGACCGTCCTGGCAATCGATGACACACCGGCCAATCTGATCGTGCTGGCGAGCGCGCTATCGACCGAATTTGCCTTTCAGCTGGCCAACTCCGGCGCTGCGGGGCTCGAGATGGCACAGGTCGATACACCCGACCTCATCCTGCTCGACATCATGATGCCCGAGATGGATGGCTACGAGACATGCCGTCGGCTCAAGGCCATTCCTGCGCTCGCAAACGTGCCGGTCGTGTTTGTCACTGCACTGGACGACAACGTGTCCGAACTCACGGGACTGTCGCTGGGCGCTGCCGACTACATCTACAAACCGATCCACATTGACATCGCCCAACAGCGCATCCGCAACCTGCTTGAACGCGAAGCATTGCGTCGCGAAGTCGAACAGCACCGCTGCCAGCTGGAAGAACTGGTTGCGTCACGCACGGCGGAACTGGTCCGTGCACGCGATGCGGCGCAGGTGGCCAACCGGGCCAAGAGCACATTTCTGGCCAATATGAGCCATGAGTTGCTTACACCCCTGAACACCATTCAAGGCATGAACTACCTGGTGCAGATGCGGGTGACCGACCCGGCTCTGCGGGAAAAATGCCAGAAGATCAATGATGCCGGCAAAAAGCTCGAAGCGATGTTTCAGGACATTCTGCAGGTTTCCGAAATGGACGCTGAAACGCCTGAACCCGTGCACAAGGCATTTTCGCCCGAAGCCTTGCTGACGGCCGTCTACGCGCGTATGCATCCCAAGGCGCAGACCAAGGGCCTTGGCATGGTCAAGGAAATTGATCCGAGGCTTCCCAAGCTGCTGTGTGGGGTGCCCGATCGCATCCAGCAGATTCTGGAACACTTTCTCTCCAATGCCATCAAGTTTTCGGACGCAGGGCAGATTGCCCTGCGCGTCGTGGCGCAACAGGAAGGTAGTACCACGCGACAGGTCCGCTTTGAAGTGGCAGACCAGGGGAGTGGGATCGCACCTTCCGATCTCGACCGGATTTTCCAGGTGTTCTCGCAGGTGGACGACAGCTTGACGCGCACCCGCGGTGGCATCGGACTGGGTCTGGTCGTGTGCAGGCACCTGGCGCAAACCATGGGTGGCACCATCGGAGTGAACAGTACGCCCGGCCAGGGCAGTTGCTTCTGGGTCAGTCTGAACCTCAACCAGGGGCATTGAGCATCTGTACAGGCTCCCGTTTAGATTTATGAAAACCATTCTCACCGTCTTTCTATCGGCCGCTATCGCTGCTTCAACCGCTTTTGCGGCGGACGCCACCTACCGATTTTCTCCGGTCAACCAGTGGGACATCCCCAAAACTGCGGCCTACTGGAATCCCATCGTGCAGTATGTGGAAGACAAGACGGGCATCAAACTCGAGCTGAAGATCGGCCGGACCTCCGCCGACACCACCAGCTACGTTCTGGCGCAGGAAGTCGAGTTTGTCTTTTCCAACCACCTCTTCTCTCCAGAGCGCGATGCGCTGGGGTGGAAGGTCTTTGGTCGGCGCAATGTCCCGCAGGTCTACGGACAAATCGCCGTACCGCAAGATTCACCTGTTCAGCGGATTGAAGAGCTTGCCGGAAAGACCGTCGCATTTGCCGGCCCCGAGGCCTTCATTGGATACAAAGTGCCCTATGCGTACTTGCTGAGCCGGGGCATTCAGGTGCGGGCTGATTTCGGAGGCAACCAGAACGCCGCTTTCGCCCAGATGTTTGCCGGAAAAGCCCAGGCGACCGGAAGCAATTCGATGCTGATTGAAGGCTACGCAGAACGGGAGAAGAAGCAGTTTCGGGTTCTGTGGACGTCCGAGGGCTACCATGACCTGGCCCTGATGGCAGCGGCGAAGGTCCCTGAAGCCCACGTCAAGGCTATTGCGCAGGCGTTCATCGGCATGGGCAAGGACCCGGTTGGCAGGGACATCCTGCACAAGGCTGCGCAGAGCGTGGGGCTCGGCGTGGACGCCTATTTCGTCCCATCGACCGATGCCGACTACGCAGCCTACCGCCGCTTCTTTGCGCGCTCCCCAACGACCCTGCGCTGAACGTTGAATGCAATTGCCGTGGGGGTTTGATATGCACTGGTTACCGCGTTCGCTCGTCTGGCGCGTATTCACCCTGTACACCGTCACACTGGTCTTCTTCAGCGCACTGAGTCTGGCGCTGTTTTACCGCTACCAGTTCGAGCTCGCCCTGGAAGACACACAGCTGTCTGCACTGATGCTCACCGAGGTGACCGCGCAGACCATCACGGACAGCGCCATCATCGGCGACTACGAAACGATCGCGCGCACTCTGAAGAAGGTGATCTCGCGCTCGACGTTTTCCAGTGCCGCCTACATCGACATGAATGGCGGTGTGCTGCATGCACAGGATGACCCGGAGGGCCAGGTGCTCGCGCCTCGCTGGCTGAAAGAACAGATCGTTGCCCACCTGACAGATGTCAACCACAACATCAATGTGGGAGGGCGCGATTACGGCGTCCTGCGGCTTCGCTTCGATGTGGATCAGGTCGCCGGCAAGCTGTGGGTGATGACTTCGTCAGCAATCCTCCTGGCACTGGCTGCACTCGTCGGAGGGATGCTTCTGATCTGGTTTCCCCTGCGCAAATGGCTGGGAACGCTGGACATGGCCCTGCAGGCGCGACACCAGAGAGGTACGGCACAGGAAGCTCCCGATACGGAAAAACTGATACTGGGCATGCCGCTCGAATTTCGGCCCATGGTGCTGGCGTTGAGTCAAACCGCCCACAGTCTGCGCGCAGAGCTTGACCAGCGCGAGCGCGCCATGACTTCGCTTCGCGAGGTACTTTCCGAACTCAAAGTGTCCCCCCTGATGTCCGATCGATTCGATCACGCCGACGTCGCCGAGCTGTCGACCATCGTGGCCCAACTCGTGACCGAACGTGAAACCAGCCGCACCGCGATAGAGAATGCACGCGATGCGGCCGAGGCTGCCAATCGGGCAAAAAGCGAATTTCTTGCCAATATGAGCCATGAAATTCGAACCCCCATGAACGCCATTCTTGGTATGGCACAAGTACTCGATTCGCAGGAGCTCTCCCGTGACCAACAAAAGGAAAGCACCGCCATCATTCTGCGATCCGGACGTGCGCTGCTCGGTCTGCTCAATGACATTCTCGACCTCTCCAAAATCGAGGCAGGCAAGGTGACATTGAAGCAGGAGCCCTGCCATCCGGCCGATCTGGTGCGCGATACGATGCAGCTCTTTGCCGAATCGGCCCGCGAAAAGAGCCTCGCGCTGCGGGCAAGCCCTGCACATCTGCCGTCGATTCGCTATGTCATCGACGCAGGTCGCCTGCAGCAGATGCTCTCCAACCTGATTGGCAATGCCATCAAGTTCACCGACGTCGGGGGCATCGATGTGTCGGTGCGTGAAACGGACCGTGATGGAGATCGGGCCACACTGGAGTTCTCTGTGAATGACACCGGCATCGGTATTCCTGCTGACAAACTCGACATCCTTTTCGAGTCCTTTACCCAGGTTGAATCTTCGCCACGACGCCACTACGGTGGCACCGGTTTGGGGCTGTCCATCGTGCGCAAGTTCGCTGGGCTGATGGGTGGTGAAGCCGGCGTGCAATCGACCTGGGGCGTTGGCTCGCGCTTCTGGTTCCGCGTTGCGGCGACGCCCGTGGACCCCCCGCAAGTGGCTACCGACTCCGCACCCGCCGAGCGTCCGCTCGTCGACGCCCCCGCGCCACGTTTCAAGGCTCGGGTTCTGATCGCTGAGGACAATGCCATCAACGTACGCTTGCTCCAACTGGTCCTCACCTCGTTGGGCATCGATGTGGTGGTAGCGAGAAACGGGCTGCAAGCAGCCGAGACAGCGATCTCCGATCGATCACTGGACCTCATACTCATGGACGTCTCCATGCCGGAGCTGGACGGCATGGCGGCGACCAGGCGAATCCGGCAGTGGGAAGAGAGTGAAGGCCTTGCCCATTGTCCGATTGTTGCGGTTACCGCCAACGCCTTTGATGACGACCGACTCCAATGCCGTGCCGCCGGCATGGATGGGTTTCTTGCCAAGCCGGTGATCATCGCGGAGCTCAAGAGTGCATTGGACAAGTGGCTGCCGCACAAGAAAGCCGCCCCCGCCACAACCCCTTTGCAGCCCAGGCCAGCCGATCCGGCGGCAGTTGTTGCACTGATCCAGGAAATGCTGCCCCTGATAGAAAAGCACATGTTTGACGGAGTTTCCCAGTTTCGCATCTTGCGCGAAAAGCTCGGGGGCAGCGCACTGGAGGCACAGGCCAATGCCATCAGCCACCGCCTCGAGGCACTGGACTTTGATGGGGCTGCACTCCTGCTGCGAGAAATCGTCGCAAGCCACCAATGTGTAGGGACCCAGGACCAAGCTACGCAATAGGTGAATTTCCCTGCGACCTGCCGCCACGTGGGTGCCGCATAGCGACGCGCGCTGGTTCAGCGTGCGCCAAATGGATTGATGATGGCACCCGGTGCTGGTGGTGGCGCAGGCGCAGCGACCGCTGGCGGCACCTTGTCGCTCAACGTCCCCAGAAACGCCACCACATCGTCGATTTCGTTTTGGCCGAGCGCGGGTCCGGATGCAGCGGGCCGGTTGAATGGCACACGGTCGCTCACAATGTTGCCCAGGTAGGCCTGCGGCAGGTCGTTGGGAATGCCAGTGGGACCGTACCAGCGTTTGGGGTTGCTATTGCGGGTGGCATAAAAGCTCACCACTTCGCGCAGCGACTTGAACACGCCGTTGTGCATGTACGCTTGTCGCTGCGCCACGTTGCGTAAGGTGGCCACGCGGAAGGTGCCGCAGAATTGCTCGACCGATACGCTGGCGGGCACGTTGGCGGTGAGCGCCGGGCGGCTGCGCGCCGGCCCGCACAACCCGAGGTCAAAAAACGAAGGGTTGGCATTGTCGGGAATGGCGGCATTGCGTGGCACGCCCGTGGCATAGAAGGCGTAGTCGGTAAACAGGGAGTCTTTGGGATTCTTCGTGGTGGGGTCCATCGTGTGGCACGAAGCGCAGTTGCCGCGCGTGGGGTCCATAAACAACTTCATGCCACGCAGCTCGTGATCCGCAAGCGCCACTTTACCCAGTACAAAATCGTCGTACTTGGAGTTGAATGGCTGGAACCCGGTAGTGCCTTCGAAGGCAGCAATGGCCTCTCCGATCTTCTTGAACGCGAGATCAGGCGTGTTGAAGATGCCCGCACCAAATTCGGCACGCATCAGGTTGGCGTAGCTTGACGTGGCCACCTTGCGCACCACGGTCGCACTGTCGGGGTTGTTCATTTCATTGGCGGCCAGGAAGGGGCCGAGTGCCTGCTCGGCCAGGGAGTTGGCGCGACCGTCCCAGAAATGGCCCCCTACCGGGTCAGTGTCGCCATCTTTCACACGAAAGGAAAACGGCGGCACGAAGCTGCTGTAGCCGTTGGTCTGTGCATTGCGCAGCCCCAGTACGCCCGGCCTGCTTCCCAGCGGAACGCCTACCTTCGATCCATGGTTGCTGGCCCAACCGGTGGTGGGTAAATGGCAGCTAACGCAAGCCGTTCCGGCGGGCTCGGACAAGGCTTTGTCATCAAACAGGTTTTTTCCCAGGGTTTCCAGTCGGGAT